>JACDGQ010000346.1 GCA_013821615.1 Planctomycetota bacterium | reverse complement strand
GCACGACGCTGGCCGCGAACGCAGGCATGGCGCTGCGCAGCGGCGACCGGCTCGCGGTCAATGGCCCGGTGGCGCTGGTGTGGGAGGATGGCTCGCGCCTCGACCTCGCCGCCGGAGCGCAGGTGCGCGTGGTGCGCCCGGGGACCGGTCCCGGCCTGCTGCTCGAGCGCGGCACGCTCACCGCCGAGATCGCGCGGCAGCGCCCCGGCCTGCCCTTCGCCATCGCCACCGCCGAGGCGCGCATCGAGGTGCTCGGCACGCACTTCACGGTCAGCGCACAGGCGCAGCGCACCCAGGTCGACCTCTTCACGGGGGTGGTGCGCATGCTGCGCGTGGCCGACGGCAGCAAGGTCGTGCTGCGCGGCATGGAAACCGCCACCATCGCCGCGGATGTGGAATTCGCCGCGCATCCGTTCAGCGAGCCAGTGCCCGCAGCTGGCGCACCGGCGCCAGCGCCAGCGGCCGCTCCGACCGGTGCCGAGCCCGTCTGGATACCGCTTTTCGCCACCGACGGCCTCGGCGAGTGGAGCCCACAGCATGGCACGTGGACAGAGCACGATGGCGTGGTGCGCGGCGTCGCCGGGGCGCAGGACGCGGCGCGTCTGCTCGGCCGGCGCGACTACCAGGATGTCGAGCTGACCTGCCGGCTGCGCGTCAGCGACGCGCTGGTCGCCGAACTCCAGGTCGGCGACTACAACTGGTTCGCGGAGATCCCCGCGCACGACGGCGCCTGGGTGGCGGTCGCCCTCACCCAGCACGGCAACGACCTGCGCGTAACCGTCGACGGTTTGGCGGTGCCACTGCTACCCGGCGCCGGCCTGCCGCCACGCGCCGGCCCGCTGGCCTTCTACGTCCGCCCGGGCGGTGCGCTCGAAATCGACAGCGCACGCGTGCGCGTGCCCACCCAGACGCCGAGATGACCATGCGCAGCCCGATCTTCCGCACGCGCCTGTCCCTGCTCGCCGCGCCGACGCTGCTGCTGCTGCCGGCGGCGGTGTTGTGCGGCGCCGAGCGCATCAACCACGCCGGCCGCATCCTCGGTCCCGAGCCGGTGGTGACCGCGCCGGTGCTGTTCAACACGCCGCAGGCCGACGCCATCGTCGCGGCGCTGCAGATCATGCCGCGCGACAACGCCTGGAACGAGATCGTCGCCGGCCGACCGAAGGACCCGGGTTCGGACGCGATGATCGCGCAGATCCGGGCGGACGTGCTGGCCATGGGCAGCGGGCGCAACACGCTGCGTATCTTCAGCGAGATGAACTACGTGTTGGTGCCGCCGACCTTGCCGCCGGGCCAGACCCCCTCCCAGCCGCTGGTCGGCGTTCGCTTCGTGACCTACCCCGACGATTCCGACTTCAACGGCGGTACCGCGCCGGTCGCGACCTGGCCGATCCCGTCCATCATGCCGGTGGAAAGCTGGCCTTCCGCCCGGCCGGCCGGAGAAAGCCTGGATACCTGGCAACGCACGGTGAACAGTGAAGACCGCCACTCCATCATCGTGCAGCCCGGCGCCATGCCGCGCCTGTTCGAGACCTGGCAGGCGGTGCTGACCGGGAACACCCCGGCGTGGCAGGCTTCCAACGGCGCGATCTTCCGCTTCGACAGCAATATCCTGCGCACGGATGGACTGACCTCCGGCGACGCCGCGGGGCTGCCGCTGTTCCCGGCGCTGATCCGCTATGACGAGTGTGCTGTACGCGGCGTCATCGAGCATGCCCTGCGCGTGGTGGTGGCCAGGTCGCGCCGCGCGCACATCTACCCGGCCAGCCACGACGCGGGCTCGGTCGCAGCCACCGCCACCACCTATCCCGCGATGGGGCAGCGCATCCGGTTGCGCTCCGATTTCACCATCCCGACGACGTGGACGACGGAATCCAGGGCGGTGGCCACCGCGCTCAAGACCTACGGCGGGCTGGTCGCCGACAACGGCGGCTTCCTCTCGGTCTCGGCCTGTCCCGACCAGCGCTTCGCCAGCGGCTGCTTCGACGAGGTGCAGACCATCGACATCGGCGACTTCGAGGTGGTGCTGGCCACCGGCCCGACAGAAGGCCCGCGCGCCGCCAACGCGCCCGCGGCCGACGCTGGAGGCGACCAGACCGTGCAGCTCGCGGCCGGCGCGACGCTGTCGGGCGGCGCCAGCGGCACCGGCCTGACCACCACCTGGAGCCTCTACGATCCCGCCTCCGCGCCCGGCACCGTCGCCATCGCCGCGCCCGGAGCGCTCAGCACCGCGGTGGGCTTCAGCGCCCCGGGCGCCTACACCCTGCTGCTGACCGCCGGCGACGGCACCCACACGCCGGCCTACGACGCCGTGGTGGTGACGGTGCTGGCGGACGGCAGCGCCAATCCCGCGCCGACCCTGTCCGCCATTTCGCCCGCGTCGTGGACCGCCGGTGGCGGCGCTTTCACCATGACGCTGAGCGGGACCAACCTGATGTCGTCCGCGACCGTGTCCTGGGCGGGCCAGGCTGACCTGGCGCCGCTCACCGCCAGCAGCGGCTCGTTGACCGTGGCGGTGCCCGCCGGCTATGTCGCCGCTGCCGGCAGTCCGCAGATCCGCGTGGTCAACCCGACTCCGGGCGGCGGCCCGTCGGCGGCCCAGACCCTGGTGGTCGCCGCGCCAAGTGGCGGCAGCACCACCGGCGGTGGCGCCACCAGTGGCGGTGGCAATGGCGGTGGCTGCGGCCTGGGCGCCGGTTTCGCCGCACTCGCCACGCTTCTGCTGTTCGCCTGCCGGCGCTCGAACTGAATCCCCACTGGGCGCACCGCGCCCATCAGCCATCAGCCATCAGCCGTTCTCACAAGATCTTCCGCGCCAGCTTCCGCACCTCTTCCAAGCGGAACGGCTTGTACAGCACCGGCAGCTCGGTGTCGCCGAGCAGGCGCGCCAGGGCCGCGGAGTCCGCCAGGCCGGTGATCATCGCGAGATGACCGGCGAGGCCGGGGCGCATCGCCGTGAGCCGGCGCAGCAGGGTGGCGCCGTCGCCGTCGCGCAGGTGCAGATCGCAGATCACCGCGCGCACGCTCTGCCGCTCGACCGTGGCGACCGCTTCAGCGACCGAGCCGACCACCAGCACCGGCAGCCCACCCTCTTCGAGGCAGTCGCGCAGCAGCTCGGCGATGTGCGGGTCGTCGTCGACGATCAGCACCGCCCCGACCAGCGGGCCGGCGGGCAGCACCGCTTGGGAGAGCGGCGTGGGCGTCGGCGCGGGCAGGCTGATCACGCACACCGCGCCGGGCGCGCCGTCGGGGCGGCGGTCGAGCTCGATGGTGCCGCCCTGCTCGCGCAGCAGGGTCGAGGCGATGGCCAGGCCAAGGCCACGCCGGCCCTGCTGCGACATGGTGGTGAAAAAGGGGCGGGTGGCGTTGTGGATGGCCTCGTCGGTGGGCGTCGCGCCGTCGTTGGTGAGGATGATGCGCACGCGCTGGCCGCTCGGCTCGGCGCTCAGCCAGCAGGTGGCGGCGCCGGCCAGGCGGGCGTTGTCCAGGACCAGCTCGAAGACCCGCACCAGCGAGCGCCGCGCGGCGAACACCGTGGGCATCACGCCGTCGATGCGCACCTGTGGAGGGGGCCGATCGGTGGTGCGCAGGCGCGCGCCGGCCTGGGCGAGGGCCTCCTCGGGATGGCAGGGCACCTGCGCCTCGTCGAGCGGCGCGGCCAGGCCGCGCAGCTGGTCGACCAGGCCGCGGCAGCGCTCGACCTCCTGCAGCACGATCTCGAGCCGCTGCATGGAATCGGGATCCGCGGCGAGCTTGCGCTGCAGGCGCTGGGTGTAGCCCATGATGGCGGCGAGTGGGTTGTTGAGCTCGTGGGCGAGGCCGCGCGCGAGCTGGCTGACCGTGCCCTGGGTCTCGAGACGCACCAGCTCCTGCTGCTGGTGGCGCATCTGGTCGAGGGTCTGGCGCAGGTTGGCGGTGCGCTCCTCGACCATGCGCTCGAGTTCCTCGTTGAGGTACTCGAGCGCGGCGTTGCGCTGCGACAGCTCCTGGGCGAGCTGGCGGTTGTGGCGGCGCAGCAGCGCGGTCTCGCAGCCCTGGTAGAGCAGCGCGATGAGGTGCTCGTCCGCCCACGGCTTGACCAGGAAGGCGTCGATCAGGCCGCGGTTGATGGCGTCGGCGGCGAATTGCAGGTCGGCTGCGCCGGTGAAGATGATGCGGTAGCAGTCCGGGTCGCGGCGGCGCAGGTCGGCGAGGAAGTCGAGGCCCGACGGATCGCCCGGGCCGAGGTGCTGGTCGACCAGCGCGACCTCGACGGTGTGCTCGGCCAGGGCGAGGTTCGCGGCGGCGGTGCCGGCGCACAGGTGCAGCGCGAACGGCGCGCCGAAGTCGAGGCGGCCGAGCGCGCGCAGCACGTTCGGCTCGTCGTCGACCACCAGCACCGAGCCGAGCGCGGCGTTCACGGCGCCACCTCC
>JACDGQ010000345.1:3942-4418 GCA_013821615.1 Planctomycetota bacterium | reverse complement strand
GGCGCGCACGTTTGCGCAGCGCGTCAATGCCCTCGCTGGCGACGGTGCGCCCGCGGTGCACCACCACCACGCGCGCGCAGGTCGCCTCGACCTCGCCCAGGATGTGCGTCGAGAGCAGGATGGTGTGACGCTGCGCCAGGCTCTTGATGAGTTCGCGGAAGTTGGCCACCTGCGCGGGGTCCAGGCCCGAGGTCGGCTCATCGAGGATCAGCAGCGGCGGCCGGCCGAGCAGCGCCTGCGCCAGCCCGACGCGCTGGCGATTGCCCTTGGAGAGCTTGCGGATGTGGCGCTTGGCGTTCTCGCCCAGCCACGCGGCCTCGATCGCCTCGACCACCTCTTTGCGCCGGGCGCCGGGTGCGACGCCCTTCAGGCGCGCGACATGGTCGAGGTAGCCGGTGACGGTCATGTCGAGGTAGAGCGGCAACTCCTCCGGCAGGTAGCCGATGGCGCGCCGGCAGGCGAGGGGATCGCCGACC
>JACDGQ010000345.1:0-3932 GCA_013821615.1 Planctomycetota bacterium | reverse complement strand
GACCAGGTCGTGCCCGGCGATGGTCGCGCTGCCCCCGCTCGGCGCCACGAAGCCGGTGAGGATCTTCATGGTCGTGGACTTGCCCGCACCGTTCGGGCCGAGGAAGCCGACCACCTCGCCACGCTGCAGTTCGAGGCTGACCTCGTGCAGGGCCTGGAACGGGCCGTAGCGCTTGCTCAGGCCGCGCGCGGAGAGGATCGCTTCCATGCCCCCGGTCATATGCGCCTGCCGCGCGCGCCCAAGCTGTCCTTTGCCAGCGGTGCGTCCGGCAGAAACGCAGACGCCCCCGGCAGGTCCTGCCGGGGGCGTCGCGCGATCTCCAGCGCCGTGACTCTAGGCTCAGCGGCAGAAGCGGCCGCCGCGATATCCGCCGCCGTAGCCACCCCAGTGGCCGAATCCGAAGCCGAGGCCAAGGCCGATGCCCACGCCGATACCGAATGCCGGCGCCGGGTTGCAGTAATAAGGCTCCGAATAGTAGGGTCGCGAGTAGTAGACGGGTTGTTGGACGTACACCGTCTGCGGCTGCGACACGTAGATCGGCTGCGGCTGTTGCACGTAGACCGGCTGCTGCACCACGACCGGCTGCTGTTGCACCACCACCGGCTGCTGCTGCACGACTGGCTGGGGCGGCGGCTGCGCGGGCCCCTGCGCAAGGAGCGGCGGCGGCGTCTCGTAGTGGCCCTCGATCCAGGTCCAACCGCCGGAGGGATTCTGCTCCCAGCGTCCCGCCAACCACACCGGCTGGCCCGCGACCGCGGTGGTGGTGGTGGAGGTCTGCCAATGGCCGGCCTGCCAGGTGTACTGGTTGCCCGACTGCACCCACTGTCCTGGCATCCAGGCCTGCGTGGTCTGGGTCGAGGTCATGCCATCGGAGCTCTGCGCGTTGGCGCCCGCCGGCAGCGCGGCGATCAGGGCAAGGACCAGCAGCAGGGGATGGAGAACAGTCATGGCAGAGGTCCTTTCGACACGGCACCAGCCGCATGGACAGCCGCCAAGGTAACGCACGGGCGGGCTTGTTCCAGCGCTGCACGCCCTGCGCCTCGGCGCAGTCAGGGGTGGCGCTGGACGCTGATCCGGACCCCCAGGCGGTGCTCTCCGCCGGGCGGCACGGTGATCGCCAGCTCCGCGACATTGGCACTTTCGATGCACGCCATGCCAGGCCAGCCCTCGTCATCGAAGTCCTTCATGGCCTTGGCTTTGGCGGCCCACGGATTCCAGACCACGGTGGCCTTTGAACCTTCTTTGGTAACCGTGATGGTGCGCTTGAGGACGGGGTCCTCCAACCGGCAGGCGGCGGTGGTGTCCACATAGACCCGATCGGTCTCGCCGGAGAAGGCGAGGGGGGCCTGCCCCTCGACGGAGCGCTGCAGGGCGCGCACCTTGTCGATGTAGGTGGTGCCGGCGAGACCGTGGATGGCGCAGCGGCGCACTTCGCCGACCGCGAAATAGGTGTGCAGCGCTTCCTCGTAGGTGAAGGGTGTGGTGCCGGGGTTGCGCACCACCAGCTCCATCTCCAGCGTCTCGCCAATGGTGACGGTGGAGATGGCGATGAAGGCATGCGGCCACATCCGGCTGCTGTCGGCGTCGTTGGCCAGGCTGAGGCTGATGCGCACACGGCCGTCGGGCAGGGCCTCGGTCGCAGCCAGGGTCCAGGCGCTGGTGCGCGCGAAACCGTGCGCGGGCAGTTCGGGACGCTGCGCATGTCCGCCGAACCACGGCCAGCACAGCGGCACGCCGCCGCGGATCGGCTTGCCCGGCAGGTACTGGCTGGTGGTGCTCAGCCACAGCACCTCATCGTGGCCACGTGGGCGCCAGCGCGCGAGGTGCGCGCCGCTCAGATAGATCAGGGCGCTGGCCAGCGGCGTGTCGATGGCCACCGCGGGCAGGCCGCCGGCACCGGTGGTCAGGGTCACGCCCGGGATCACCGAGGTGGCGGGGGCGGGCGCGGGGTCGGTGCTCATGGGAATCCCGGAGGAAAGCGCTCGAGGCGTTGGGGCGGCGGCAGCGGGCGCCGCCGCTGCCGCCCATGCTGCGCCCGAGGTCCCGCCCCGCCATCCATTTCACGGCCCATTCCGCCTGTGTCCGACAGTCGACCCGCCCCCGCGCCGCGGCGCCGGGAACCTTATGGCAATGCCGGGGTGCGGGCAGAGGCTGGAAAATGCCCATGCCCGTCTCCCTGCAATGCGGCTCATGCCAGCTGATCTTCGTCCATGACAGCACGGCCGCAGCAGCGGCCTGCCCCCGCTGCCATGCGCCGGTCGCCCAGCCCGGCAAGGACGCCCTGGTCGGGCGCAGCATCGGCGGCTACCGTCTCAAGAAGCGCGTCGGCAGTGGCGCGCTGTCGGTGGTCTACCTCGCCGACCATCCCGCCCGCACCGGCGACTTCGCCATCAAGCTGCTCACCCGCGAGGCGGCGCGCGACGAGGAGAACGGCAAGCGCTTCATGCGTGAGGCCGCGCTGTGCCGGGAGATCCAGCATCCCAACGTGGTGGTGGTGCACGAATCGGGGCTCGAGAACGGCATCCATTTCATGGCCATGGAGTTCGTCGACGGCCCCACCATGGAGGCGGCCATCGACTCGAAGAAGCGCCTGCCCTGGCGCCAGGTAGCCGACCTCATCCTGCAGATCGGCCAGGCGCTCGCGCACATGGAGCGCAGCGGCATCATCCACCGCGACATCAAGCCGGCCAACATCCTGCTCACCACCAGCGGCATCGCCAAGCTCATCGACCTGGGCTTCGCCAAGCGCCTGGGCGACGACGCCGTGGACCGCGTCAAGACCAGCACCGACCTCGAGCTGACCATGCAGGGCGTGTCGATGGGTTCGCCCGCCTACATGCCGCCGGAGCAGGTGCTGGACGCCAAGCAGGCCGACGCCACCGCCGACGTGTATTCACTCGGTGCGACCTTCTACCACGCCATCACCGGCCAGACGCCGTTCTCCGGCAAGTCACCCTACGAGGTGATGGAGAAGGTGCTCAAGGACCCCGTCCCGCTCGCTCAGGACCAGAGCCCCGAGGTGCCCATCGCGATCAGCATGCTGATCGCCTGGACCATGGACAAGTCGCCGTCGCAGCGACCGCGGGGCGCCAGCGAATTCGTCAAGGAGCTCGAGATCGCGATCTTCGCGCCCGAGGACGGCAAGCGCATCGCCGCCCTGAGAAACCGCCGGCGCCCGTGGGGCGCGATCATCCTCATCGGCGCCGCCGCCACCTCGGTGCTGGTCGGGCTGGGGGTGCTGATGTTCTGGTTGATGGGCAAGCACTGACGGGGAGAGGGTCCGGAAGTCCGGAAGTCTCGTGGTGCGGTGATCGATGTGGATGCCGACGCATCCTGCGATGCCGACGTTAGCGCCGAGTGAGCAGCTGTGGCCCAGTCCTACGAGACTTCCGGACTTCCGGACTTCCGGACTTCCGGACTTCCCGAACCCGGCGTCGCCACCAGCAACCTGAGCGATTCCAGGTGCGCTGCGGACGCGGTCCAGGTGCCGGCGATGGCGGGGACGAGGACGGTGCGCATCGGCGCGAGTGCGACGCTGCCGCCGGCGGTGGCGAGGGTACCGTGGCCGTCGAGGCAGACCACGATCGAGCAGGCGTCGCCGCCGCCACCCCTGGTGACGCCGGCGCGGCGCTCTTCGACCGCGAAGTAGGCGCACTCGCCCAAGCGGCGCACGCTGCCGCCGTCGCGGTGCACGGTCTCGCGCGTCGCCGCGGGCCACGTGCCCGTGGCGGCGAAGTCGATGGTCGCGAGCGACTGCGCGATGTGCAGCGGGCGCGGCTTCCCGTCCAGGCCGACGCGCCCCCAGTCGTCGACGCGGAAGGTCACGTCGCAGGTCTGCTGCACCTCGTACAGCAGGCAGCCCGCGCCCAGGGCATGCACCGTACGCGCCGGCAGGAAAAAGAAGTCGCCGTCGCGTGCGCGATAGCGGTTGA
>JACDGQ010000344.1 GCA_013821615.1 Planctomycetota bacterium | reverse complement strand
CTCCAGAGGGCGTCGAAACCCGGCGGCCATCGAAAGCCGCTCAGTTCAACCGGCCCCAAAACCTGTTGAAGGTGTCACCCATGTCCCCGGTTTGTGGTGTCACCCTTGTCTCCGGTCGCACACCATCAGCCATCAGCCACGGCCGTAGGCCGAAGTCCATTCACGATTTCGCCACCACCGCCGGCTGCACCTTCGACCCTTCGCGCTGATGCGCGATGTCGAGGGCGGCGACGCGGTAGCCCTCGGCGAGGGTCGGGAAGTTGAAGGTGTTGGCGATGAACACGTCGATGTCCTGGCCGGCGATCAGCGCCATCTGACCGACGCTGGTGAGCTCGGCGGCGCCCTCGCCGACCACCTGCACGCCGAGCAGCTTGCGCCCGGCGGCGTCGGTGACGAGTTTGAGCAGGCCGTCCTGGATGGCGGCGATCTGGCCGCGCGCGAGCTCGGCGAACGGCGCGCGCCCGACCATGGCGCCGCCGTGGCGTTCGCGCGCCTGCTGCTCGGTGAGGCCGACCTGGGACATCTCGGGGATGCAGTAGATGCCCATCGGGATGAGCTCCGGTGACACGCCGCTGGGCTGGCCGAGGGCGTGGCAGATCGCGCGCCGCCCCTGGTCCATCGCCGACGAGGCCAGCGAGGGCGCGCCGATCACGTCGCCGACCGCGTAGATGTGCGGCACCGCGGTGCGCCCGTGCTCGTCGACCTTGATCAGGCCGCGGTCGGTGGCGGTCAGGCCCGCGTTGGCGATGTCGAGGCCCTCGAGATTGGCGACGCGGCCGAGCGCGCAGAGCATCTTCTCACCGCGTACCTCGCGCCCGTCGGTCAGGATGGTGACGACTTCGCTGAGACCGTCCCACGCGACCGTCTTCAGCGCGCTCTTGCCGAGGTAGCGTGAACCGGTTTTCTGGAACGAGGCGACGAAGCGGTCGGTCAGCTCCGGATCGAGGAAGCCGAGCGGGCGCTCGCCACGGTCGATCATCGTCACCTCGGTGCCGAGCGCCGCGAAGATCGAGGCGTACTCGCTGGCGATGACGCCGGCGCCGAGCACGGTCAGCGAGCGCGGCAGGTAGGTCATCGAAAGGATCGAGTCGCTGTCCATGATGTGGGTGTGGTCGACGGGGACCTCGCCCGGGCTGCGCGGCCGCGACCCGGCGGCGATCACCAGGATCTCCGCGCAGACCTGCCGGCGGGTGCCGTCGACGCCCTGGATCTCGACGGTGTGCGCATCGATGAAGCGGCCGCGGCCGTGCCAGCGCGTGACGTGGTCGCGCGCGAGCTGCGCCTCCATGTAGTGCTGGTGCGCGGTGATGACCTGCTCGAGGCGGGTCATCAGGCTCGCCACCTGGACGTCCTCGCCCATGTTCACTGTGCACACGTCGCCGCTCTTGCGCTTGAAGCCGGTCAGCGCCAGCGCGGTCTCGCGCAGGGTCTTCGAGGGGATGGTGCCGCGCGCCACGCACGAGCCGCCGACGCTGGCCTCGCGCTCGACCAGCAGCGCGCGCTTGCCGGAGCGCGCCGCCTGGATGGCCGCGTGATGGCCGGCGGGGCCGCCGCCGATGACCACGACGTCGTAACTCGTCTCGGAGGTGGCGGTCATGGCTGGTGTCCGTTGCGGTTTCCGGGGTGCGGAGTGCGGAGTGCGGAGTGCGGAGTGCGGGACGGCCATCTGCTCGCCGGTGCGCCCGGCGTGATCCATGTGCCTGACCAAGGCGAAGCGGATAACGCGCCAGTCCACGGCGCACTCCGCACCCCGCACCCCGCACCCCGCACGGCTGTCTTGCTCATGACACCGACTCCACCATCGCCTTGATGGTATCGCGCTGGGCGAGCAGCGCGTCGAGCTCGTCGGGATAGAGGTTGAGCGGCACCAGCAGCGGGTGCGCACGCACCGCCGCCTCGGCGACCGCGCGCCCGCCGTCGGTGAGCAGCAGGTGCGCGAGGTCGTCGGCGAGCTGGGTCATCATCGCGGTCTGCGCGGCGCTCGTCGACTTCATGGCGTCGTGGTGGTAGAGCACGGTCTCGGCCATGCGCGCCGGCAGCGTCCAGCTCTTCACCAGGTCGGACCCGACGCGGGTGTGCAGAGCGCCGATCGCCGCCTCGACCGCGCCGAGGTCGAGGGGCAGCTTCAGCTCCTGGTGCAGGTCGATCAGCTTCTGCAGCAGCACCGGCCGGCCGACGTCGTGGAGCAGGCCGCAGAGGAAGGCCTCCTCGACGTTCCAGCGGCGGTTGCGCGCGATCTCCTGGGCGAAGGCGGCGGCGGCCAGCGAGTGGCGGAACTGCGCCTTGATCAGGGCCTCGAAGCCGGGCACCGCGAAGACCTTGCTCTGGCAGGAGATGATCAGCGCGATCTCGCGGATCTTCTTCATGCCCATGCGCGAGACCACCTGGTCGAGCGAGACCAGCGGCACTTTCGGTGCGTACAGCGTGGAGTTGGCCATGCGCATCAGGTGGCCGGCCATGGCCTGGTCGCGTTGGATCAGCGCGGCGAGCTGGCGGGTGTCCGAATTCGGATCACCGCTGAGCTTGACCACCTGGCTGGCGACCTCGGGCAGCACCGGCAGCTCGAGGGTGCCCTGGGCGATGCTCGCCACCAGCCGATCGCGCACCGGCGCGGGCAGGGCAGGGGCGGCGGCGGTGCTCGAAGGAGTGCTCATGGGGTGCTTCCGCGCGCCGGTGGACGGTGAGGCGCATGGAATAGATACGATCGAAACGGGTGCCGAGCAAATCTGGCTAATGGCTGATGGCTGATGGCTGATGGCACTGGCGTTAGGAAGATGTGCCAGCCCCGGTGAGCCGGGCATGCGACTGGCGCAAGATCGGATCAGCGGCGATGGGATGGAGCACGCCCCGACGCGCATCATCCCGGATACGGACGCGCCCATGAACCACGATGCCACCAGCCATCAGCCGTCAGCCGTCAGCCATCAGCCCTTCAAGTCGAAAACTCAAACTCCGCATGCGAGTGCGGCCCATCCCCATCCAAATGCCCACGCAGGCGGCGCACGAAGCGGCCGCGCCGCGCCGGGCTCATGCGCTTGAACAGGTTGTGGACCAGCAGCGTCACGCTCTCGTCGACGGCCTGCTCCGGGGCGAGCTCCTCCGGCATCGGGATCTCGGCCCGGCCCATGGTGCGGTGTCCGCCAGCGGAACCGAGCTTGGCGAAGGCCAGGGTCGCGCGCTTGCCGACGTCCTGGCGGTGGCCGTCGCCGCGGAAGATCACGATCAGCTTGTGGTCGAGCACGCCCGCGCACACCACCCAGTTGATGCCGTAGGTCAGCAGCAGTAGGTCGGCGACCTGGACCATGACGTCGGGCGTCGGCACCGCGCCGAAGTGGACGAGGATGAGGTCGCGGTAGATGACGCGGTGGCTGATGCCCCAGGCGATCCAGTCGAGGACCGCCATCGGCACCTGCGACTTGTCCAGGCGCGCCAGGAAGTGGTGGTCGGCGAGCCCGTGCAGCACGTCGAAGGCGCGGATGTCGGCGGCCCCGGCGTGGCGGTTGAGGTCGTCGGTGTCGGTCGTCAGGCCGTAGAGCATGGCGGTGGCCAGCTGGCGGCTGATCGGGATGTCGGACTCGACCAGATACTCGGTGAGGATCGACGAGGTCGAGCCGTAGCCCTCGCGCAGGTCGACGAAGGTCGCGACGGTGTCCTCGCGGCGCGGGTGGTGGTCGATGACCACATCGGCCTTGGGTGGGTCCTCGCGCCAGAAGCCGGGCTGGCAGTCGACCACCGCGATCAGGTCGGCCTCGGCCAGCTCGGCCTCGCGCAGGCGCTCGACCGGCTGCTTCAGCCAGGACAGCAGCAGCTTGTTCTGGTAGCGCTGGACCTCGCCGGTGTAGCGCACCAGCGGTTCGGTGCCGGCCGCGCGCCACAGCGTCGCCAGGCCCAGCGCGGCTCCGATCGCGTCGGGGTCGGGGTCACTGTACATCAGGATGAGCGCGTGCTTCGCCCGCCGCGCCATGTCCATCAGCGCGTCGACGCGCTTGAGCGTGCCCAGGCGGCGCAACACCTGGCGGCGGTTGGTCGCCATCGACGGCATCAGGCTGAGGAAGCCGCTCGCGAGGTGGCGCCGCCTGGTCTCGGAGCCGAGCAGGAAGACCGCGACCGTCGGCGGCAGCCAGTCCTTGATGCGTGCGGCCTCGTCCTCGGCATCGGTGGCGATGAAGTAGGGCGGCTCGGGCAGGTCGGCGGGCGGCTCCGCGTAGCCTTCGGGCACCAGGGTCACCTGCACCCCGGGATAGGGGGCGAGCTGGTGCTCGAGATCGGCCTTGGCGGTGTAGACGCGCACCGCGATGGTGCCGCCCACGAAGAAGCCCACGGTGGCGACGATCTGGGGGTTGTCGCCGATGATGGTGACTTGTCGCGGGCTGGCGAAGCCGGACGCTGCGCTCTGGGCCATGTGGGGCCACGCTACAGCCGCTTCCCGAC
>JACDGQ010000343.1 GCA_013821615.1 Planctomycetota bacterium | reverse complement strand
GGCCGTGGGTCGCCACCTCCTCGACCGGCTGGGCAGGCGGGACTGGGGTGATCGGGGTGTTCTGAACGTGGCTCATGGCCACTCCCTCTGGCGGCTATGCCGCCGGTGGGAGCAGGGGAGTTTCTCTATCAGACTTCAGGAATGGAGTGTGATGCAATCTGGTGAGGAGGACATGCGTCGGCTTGGTCATTTGGACCCTGATCCAACGCACGGTACGCTCAAACCTCGTGAACATGGGAAAAGGTCTGCCGTACCGGCGCGGAAAACTCAGCGATCGCATTACGGCACGTTTCTTCCTCGAATTGTTTCCGCTCGTCCAATCGGTCCCCTGCGTCCGCGAAGATGGAACGAACCATAATATTCTGGCCGGCATGACGGATGTCACCCGGCTTGCCTGCCAGGCGTTGGGGACGGGGGTCGAGGCCTTTTCTCCGGTCGTGAAAAATCAGCGCAATTGGAGGGGAGATCCCAGGACTATGCCTTCTGCGTCTCTGCGGTTGCCTTCAATTAGCCGATGCGCTGCTCACGGAACGCGCTGGGGGTCACGCCGACCTTCTTCTTGAACACCACGCTCAGGTATTCCGCGTGGATGAAGCCGCTGCGCTCGGCGATCGCGGTCAGCGGCAGGTCGGTGTCGCGCAGCAGCTCCTTCACGCGCGCCAGCTTCACGCGCAGGATCTGCTCGTGCGGGGTGTGGCCGAACAACGCCTTGAAGCGGTTCTCGAGCACGCGGCGGGTCAGCGTCGTGCGCAGCAGCAGGGTGCCCACGTCGATGCCGTCGCAGGCGTTGTCGCGGATGAAGCGCACCAGCGTCGAGATCTCGGCATCGTCGATGGCCAGCACCTCGCTGGAGCGGCGCGTGGCCACGCCGCGCGGCGGGACGCGCACCGTGCGCTCGCAGGGGTCGGCGCCGGACATCAGCCCGTCGAGCAGGCGCGCCGCCTCGTAGCCGGTGCGCACCGCCTCGGGCTGGACGCTGGTCAGCGGTGGATCGCAGAGTTCGCAGATCAACTCGTCGTCGTCGACGCCGACCACCGCCACCTCGTCGGGCACGGCGATCTCGGCCTCGCGGCAGGCGTCGAGGACCTGGCGGCCGCGCAGGTCGTAGCAGGCCATCATCCCGACCGGCTTGGGTAGGGCGGCGATCCACGCGCCGAGCCGGGCGAGCTCGCGGTAGGGCTCCTCCTTGCGGCGGGTGGGAAAGACCGCGCAGTCGTGGCCGAGCGCACGCAGCGCGCCGACGAAGGCCTCCTGGCGCCAGGTCGACCACTGGAAGCGCGCATCGCCGCAATAGGCGAAGCGCCGGAAGCCGCGCTCGCGCAGATGGTCGCAGGCGAGGCGCGCGATCGCGACGTCGTCGGTCTCGACCCACGGCAGATCGGGCACCAGACGCGCCGAGCTGACATCGACCGCGGGCACGCGCGCCGCCTGCACGGCATTGGCGATGTCCTGGTTCTCGATGCGCGCGATGATGCCGTCGCCCTGCCAACGCCCTAGCCAGGCGGGTGGCGCCTCGCCGCGGCCGTGCTCGGAGAGGAAGATCGACCACGCGTGGTGCTCGCGCATGTAGCCGATCACCCCGCGCAGCAGATTGCGCGCGTAACCGTTGCTGGTCTCGACGAGCAAGGCGACACGGAGGCGGCGACGCATGCGCGCGAGCATCGTCCGCAACGCGTGCCGGACAAGGGTTCACGGGTGAAAATCAGACGGATGGGTGCGGCACACCACCGGGCCCGCGTGACCCTGGTTCGCCATGGACAGGCTCCAGGGATCAGCAGCATACGTGTTCATGAAGGCATATATTGCTTTTTTGTATGATTTTAGAGAACGAGAACCAATCTAGAGAGCAGGCAGTGCGTGCCGTAAGGCTTGAAGGCGCCCGGTAAAAAAACTCAACCAGGAGGCCAAGGACCTCATAGACGACCAACCCGTGCCCGGCTAGGATCGCGTATCCTTGCCCATCCTGGAGTGCCCAACATGTGGAACCACCTGCCCACCGCCACCGCGCGGCAGACCGTACTGACGCGCTGCGCGGCCGTGGTGATCCTGGTTCTGGTCACGGCCCAGGGTGCGCACGCGGCCGATGGCCTGCCCATCCTCTTCCTCGGTGACCAGGGTCACCACGAACCCAGCAAGCGCTATGGGTGGCTCGAAAACCACCTGCTCGCGGCGGGCTTTGCGCCGACCTACACTGAAAACGTCGATGATCTCACCGGCGGCAAGCTCGACCACTACGATGCGCTGCTGGTCTATGCCAACATCGCCAGCGCCTCGCCGGCGCTGGAAAAGGCGATCGTCGATTACGTCGAGTCGGGTCACGCCTTCGTGCCGATCCACTGCGCCTCGGCCTGCTTCGGCAACTCCAAGCCGCTGATCGCACTGATGGGCGCGAGCTTCCGCTCGCACATGACCGGAGTGTTCACGCCCGCGATCCTTGACCACGAGCATCCGCTGATGCAGGGCTTCGCCGGTTTCAACGCCTGGGATGAGACCTATGTGCATGCGGACCACAACCCGGTCGGCCGCACCGTGCTGGCGGTGCGCAAGGATCCTGCCGGCGACGAGCCCTGGACCTGGGTGCGCACCCAGGGCAAGGGCCGGGTGTTCTACACCGCCTCGGGCCACGACGAGCGCACCTGGTGCGACCCCGCCTTCCAGGATCTGATCGTACGCGGCACCGCCTGGGCGATCGGCGACAAGGCCAAGCCCATCCTTGACGCCACCGTCGCCGATGCGCTGCGCCGCGCGCAGCGCGCGCCGCTGACCATGGAGCCGCGCCCAACCGTTCAGAACTATGAGAAGCGCACCCCCTACCCCGAGTACCAGCAGCCGCTCGCCCCCAAGGCGTCGATGGACTGGATCCACACCGAGGCCGGCTTCGATCTGCAGCTGTTCGCCAGCGAGCCGGACATCGTGCGGCCGATCGCCTTCACCTGGGACCACCGTGGCAGACTGTGGGTGGTCGAGACCACCGACTACCCGTCAGTGTTCACCGACCGCGACCAAGGCCATGACCGCATCCTGATCTGCGCGGACACCAACGGTGACGGCAAGGCCGACAAATTCACGGTTTTCGCCGACCACCTCAACATCCCCACCGGCATCGTACTGGTCAATGGCGGCGCGCTGATCTCGCAGGCGCCGGATTTCATCTTCCTCAAGGATACCGACGGCGACGACCAGGCGGATGTGCGCAAGCGGGTGTTCGCGGACATGTGGAGCAAGGGCGACACCCACGCCGGGCCGTCGAACCTGCACTACGGCTTCGACAACCGCATCTATGGCGCGGTCGGCTACGCCGGTTTCAAGGGCACCATCGATGGCAACGCGAGCGAGTTCCGCCAGGGCATCTTCCGCTTCTCGCGTGCCTACGGCGGCATGCAGTTCCTCGGTCAATACACCAACAACACCTGGGGCATGGGCTTCAACGAGGCGGGCGAGCTGTTCGGATCGACCGCCAACAACGGTCACCATTTCTACACTCCGATCCCGCAACCCTACGCGCGTGGCGTCGTCGGCATGGACGAACCGGCGGTGCTGAATTCGGTGAGGATGGACTCGCACTACGCGGCGCACGCTCTGACGGGGCGGATCCGCCAAGTCGACGTGATGGGCGGATACACCGCGGCGGCCGGCCACAACCTGTACACCGCGCGCGCCTTCCCGCAGCGCTACTGGAACCGCGCCGCCTTCGTCAACGAGCCGACCATGCACCTCGTCCACCAGGGCTTCCTGGTGCGCGACGGGTCGGGCTGGACCGAGGGTCCCGACGGCATCAACCTGCTCGCCAGCGAAGATGAGTGGGTCGCGCCGGTGTTCAGCGAGGTCGGCCCGGATGGCGCGCTGTGGGTCAGCGACTGGTACAACTTCGTCGTCCAGCACAATCCCACGCCGAGCGTCGACCACGGCGGCTTCGCCACCACCACCGGCGCAGGCGGGGCGCACGTCAATCCGCTGCGCGACAACCAGCACGGCCGCATCTACCGCGTGGTGTGGCGTGGGGCCAAGCCGGCGCCGAAGCTGAGCCTGGATCCGGCCGACGGCGCGCAGCTCGCCGCGACCTTGGCCAATGACAACCTGTTCTGGCGCCTCACCGCGCAGCGCCTGCTGGTCGAGCGCGGCAAGACCGACGTGGTGCCGGCGCTGATCGCGCTGGCCAGGGATCAGGGCATGGACCAGGTCGGCATCAATGGCGGCGCGATCCACGCGCTGTGGACGCTGCACGGCCTGAATGCGCTGAGCGGCGACGCGCTCGCCGTCGCCGTCGCCGCCCTCAAGCACCCCTCGGCCGCGGTGCGCCGCAACGCCGTGCAGGTGTTGCCGCCGGGCGCGGCCAGCGCTGCAGCGATGGTCGCGTCCGGCATCCTCGCCGACGTGGACCTCAATGTGCGCTTGGCCGCCTTCCTGGCCGCCGCCGATCAGCCGGCCGATGCCGCGCTGGGC
>JACDGQ010000342.1 GCA_013821615.1 Planctomycetota bacterium | reverse complement strand
GGCCTGCTCGGCGCTGAGCCGCCAGGGCGGCGCCGCCGCGTACGCCGGCGCCGGGCGCGCGAAGCGGTAGCGCACGGCACGCGGCGTGCCGATGCGGGTGGCCACCACTTCGCGTGCGGTGATGAAGCGCGCCTGGGCGCGACGGTAGTAGGCGGTGAACAGTGGCACCCGCGCGACGGCGCAGGCATCGATCATGCGCCGGCACTCGGGGTGGTGGCGCGCCATCGGCTTCTCGACGTAGCACGGCTTGCCGGCGGCGGCGACGCGCAGGGCGTAGTGCTCATGCAGGCCGGGTGGCGTGGCGACGTAGACCGCGTCGACCCCGGGATCGGCGATCAGCGCGTCGGCGTCGGTGTACCAGCGGGCGACCTTGTGGCGGCGCGCGTAGTCCTCGGCCAGGCGCGCGTCGCGGCGCATCACCGCGACCAGGGCGCTGCCGGCGGCCTTCTGGAAACCCGGCCCGCTCTTGACCTCGGTGACGTCGCCGCAGCCGATGATGCCCCAGCTGATGGTCATGGGGCCGGCGCTCCGGGCCTGCCGGCGAGCAGCACGCGCAGGCGCGGCACATCGAGTTCGCCCTCCCAGTGCGCCATCGCCAGGGTCGCCACGCCGTTGCCGATGAAGTTGGTGACGGCGCGCGCCTCGCTCATGAAGCGGTCGACGCCCAGGATCAGCGCCAGGCCCTCGACCGGGATGCCCGGCACCACGGCGAGCGTCGCCGACAGCGTGACGAAGCCCGCCCCGGTGACCCCGGAAGCGCCCTTGCTGGTGAGCATGGCCACACCGATGATGGTCAGCTGCTGGCCGAGATCGAGGTGGATCTCGAGCGCCTGGGCGACGAACAGCGTGGCCAGGGTCATGTAGATGTTGGTGCCGTCGAGGTTGAACGAATAGCCCGCGGGCACCACCACCCCGACCACGCTCTGCGGGCAACCCAGGGTCTCGAGCTTGCCCATCAGCGGCACCAGCGCGGATTCCGAGGACGAGGTCCCGAGCACGGTCAGGATCTCGTCTTTGATGTACGCGATGAAGCGCAGGACGCTGAAGCCGACCACGCGCGCGACCGCGCCCAGCACCACCACCACGAAGATCGCGCAGGTCAGGTAGAAGATGCCGACCAGCACGGCCAGCGATTTGAGCGCCTCGACGCCGTAGTTGCCGACCGTGAAGGCCATCGCCGCGCCGGCACCCAGCGGCGCCAGCTTCATGATCATGCCGACCACCCCGAACAGCGCGCGGTTGGCGATGCCCAGGGTCTCTTGCAGTGGCTGCCCGCGCGGGCCGAGCGCCGCGAGCGCGATGCCGAAGAGGATGGCGACGAGCAACACCTGGAGCAGGTCGCCGCTGCTCGCGAACGGCTCGATGAAGGTCTTCGGGATGAGGTGCAGCAGGTAGTCCTTGAAGGACATCTCGTGCGCCCGCTGGGCGTAGTCGGCGACGCTCTTGGCGTCGAGCTTGGCAGGGTCGGCGTGCACCCCGGCGCCCGGTTGCAGGACGGTGGCCACCACCAGGCCGATGAGCAGGGCCAGGGTCGACACCACCTCGAAATAGAGCAGCGCCTTGCCGCCGACGCGGCCGAGCTTGCGCAGATCGGACATCCCGGCGATGCCCAGCACCACCGTGCAGAAGATCACCGGCGCGATCATCATCTTGACCAGACCGATGAAGGCGTCCGAGACCGGCTTGAGCTGGGCGCCCAGATGCGGCCAGAAGTAGCCGATCGCCACGCCCGCGACCACGCCGACCAGCACGTAGAGGTAGGCGCGCGAAGGTCGGGTGGCGCCGGGGGCTGCGATGTCGCTCATCGGCTGGTCCTCACAGGGGCAGGGCGGTGGAGCGCGAGGCGGCGCGCACCTCGTCGGCGGAGACCTCGTGGCCGCGCGCCGCCGACAGGTAGATGCCTTCGCTGATCAGCATCGCGTTCAGCGCCAGTTCGGACGTCGGCAGTGGTGTGATCGCGCCGCGCAGCGCGGCGATCCAATGGCGGTGGGTGTCGCTCAGACCGGGGTGGTCGCCGCGCACGCGTTCCCAGCGGAACTGTGCCAGGCCGAGGTCGGCCTTGGCGTCGAGCGCGAGATGGCCGGCGCTGCGGAAGTGCGCGAACGGACGCAGCCGCAGGCCGCCGAGCGTGCCGGCCACGCTCGAGCCCTCCAGGGTGTCCAGGTCGAGCGCCCAGGCCTCGATCAGGTCGATGGTCAGCCCCGCGGCGCAACGCACCAGGCCGACCGCCAGCTCCTCGACGTCGTAGCCCGACTGCGCGCGCCGCGCCTCGTCCATCGGCAGCTGCTGGTAGGTTTGGCCGCTGATGCGCAGCACCTTGGGATTGCCGAGCACGTGCAGCATCTCGGTGAGGTGGTAGACGCCCATGTCATAGAGCGCGCCGCCGCCGGCCATGCGCTTCTGCACGAAGGCGGCGTTGCCGTGGCCATCGACGAACGGCCGGCCGCGCCGCCTGAAGCCGGTGCAGCGCGCGTGGTAGGGGGTGCCGATGCCGCCCGCCTCGACCAGTTCGCGCGCCGCGCGCACCTCGCCCGAGAACAGCGTGGAGAGCTGCACGTGCAGCATGCGCCCCGCGCGCTGCGCCGCCTGATGCATGGCCAGCGCGTCGGCGTAGGAACCGGCCAGCGGCTTCTCGCAGTAGACGTGCTTGCCCGCGGCCAGCGCCGCCTCGGTGGCCGCGCGGTGCAGGTTGTTGTGCACGCACACATCGACCGCGTCGACATCGTCGCGGCGCAGCATCTCGGCGACGTCGGTGTACGCATGCGCGACGCCGTGCTCGGCGGCCAGCGCCGCCGCGTGGCCGGGCGTCGGGCTGGCGATCGCCACCACGGTGACGCCGGGCATGCCGCGGTAGCAGGCGACGTGCGATTTCGCGATCTCGCCGCTGCCGATGATGCCGAGCCGGACGGGGGCGGGGGTGGTGGTCAACGGGGGCTCCTGGGCGGGTACCTTCGACGGTGGTCGCGGATCGTCCAGGGGGGCGTGGCGGTTTGGGCGGGGGTGGGGGGTTCAGGTCAGGCGCTAGCGCTTTGCGCCCTCAGCCGGGCCCAGGGTCTGGTCGATGAAGTCGCAGACGCGCTGTTCCAGCCACGAGCGCGGGGTGGAAGGAGGGCCGGTGACGAATCCGGCGTGGCCCCCGGCGGAGGTGGGCTCCCACGTGATGGCGGGGGAGAGCAGCTGCGGGGTGGGGAAGCACGAGGCGGACAGGAACGGATCATTGCGGGCGGCGAGCATCAGCGTTGGCACGCGGACGCGGTGCAGCCACGGCAGGCTGCTGGCCTGCTCATAATAGTCGTCGACGTCGGCGAAGCCGTGCAGTGGCGCGGTGACGCGGTCGTCGAAGCGGCGGAAGGTGTCGAGGCCACCCAGGATGCGCGCGTCCAGGCCGATGCCGAGGTCACCGCTCACCAGCTTGCGCGCGACGTCGTGGCGCAGGCTGCGTACCAGATGCCCTTGGTAGGTCTGGGCGAAACCACGGTCGAGCTCGCGCGCCGACCCGGCCAAGTCGCAGGGCACCGACACCGCGCAGGCCGCGGTCAGCGCAGTCGTGCCGCTTTCGCCCAACCACTTGAGCAGGATGTTGCCACCGATCGAGACGCCGACCGCCGCCAGCGGCACGGCCAGCGGGCGCAGGTGCGCGACCAGGAAATCCAAGTCGGCGGTCCAGCCGGAATGGTAGCTGCGCGCCAGACGGTTCGGCGTGCCGCCGCAGCCGCGATGGTTGAGCAGCACCGCGCGCCGGCCCTGCGCGGCGAGCGCGTGCAGCAGCCCGCGCACGTACGGCGAACCGAGCCCGCCCTGCAAGCCCGGCAGGACGATGACGATCGGGCCATCTGCGGGGCCGACCCAGTCGAGATAGGTGATGTCACCATCCGGCAGTTCGAGGGCTTGGCGCCGCGCGGCGACAGCTGGCACCGCGCGCAGCAGGGCCGGCCAGATGGTCTGCAGATGCGCACCGGGCAGCCACCACGCCGGCGCGAAGGGGGCACCGACCGCATCCGGGCGGACCGGGTCCGGGTCACGCGACGCGTCGGCTGCGGCCTCGGCCATGGTCGCCCAACCTCCTGCCCGGGCTGGTGGCCATGCTTCCGACTCCCAGCATGCTCGCAACCGCCCCTTCCGCGTCCCGGCCCCGAGCCATCATCACCGTGGTATCGCCGCCATGACCATGCCGTCACGCACCACCCGCTCGACCGTCGCCGCGCCGCCGTTGCCCGCCCTGCCGCACCGCCCCAAGGACGGCCACAAGGGCACCTTCGGCACCGTGGTGGTGATCGGCGGCTGCGCGACCATGCTCGGCGCACCGTGCTTCTGCGCGCTCGGCGCGCTGCGCAGCGGCGCCGGACTGGTGCGTCTGGCGGTGCCGTCCGCGCTGCTGCTGCCGGCGCTTTCCCTGGTGCCGTCCGCGATCGGCATCGAGCTGCCCGAGCGCGCCGGCGCCGCCTTCGTCGCCGCCCTCGATC
>JACDGQ010000341.1 GCA_013821615.1 Planctomycetota bacterium | reverse complement strand
ATGGTGCGCTGCGCGGTCACGGCGCCTTCTCCGGCGCGGCCCCCGCGCCGCCCTGGCCGGTCAGCTCGCCGAGGCGGCGCTCGAGCTCGGCAACGCGGCCGAGCAGCTCCTTGACCGTCGCCTGGGTGGCGGGCAGGCGGCGCACCGCGACCTCCTGCGCCTGGCAGGACTTGATCTCCTGCGCCGGGCTGCCGCGCACCACCATGCGCGGCGGGATGCTCTTCGACACCCCGGCCTTGCCGGTCACCATCGCATAGTCGCCGATCGAGAGGTGGCCGCTGATGCCGGCCTGGCCGGCGAGGGTGACGTAGTTGCCGAGCTTGGTCGAGCCGGCCACGCCCACCTGGGCGACGATGATGCAGTGGTGGCCGGTCTCGACGTTGTGCGCGATCTGCACCAGGTTGTCGATCTTGGTGCCCTTGCCGATGCGCGTGCGCCCGAAGCGCGCGCGGTCGAGGCAGGAGTTGGCGCCGATCTCGACGTCGTCCTCGATCACCACGATGCCGACCTGCGGGATCTTGTGGTGCACGCCCTCGACCGAGGCGTAGCCGAAACCGTCCGAGCCGATGACCACGCCGCTGTGCAGGATGACGCGGCTGCCGATGCGGCAACGCTCGCGGATCGAGACCTGCGGGTAGATCGTGCAGTCGCTGCCGATGGCGGTGTCGTGGCCGATGTAGACGTGCGGGTAGAGCACGGTGTTGTCGCCGATCGTCGCGCCGTCGGCGATCACCACATAGGGGCCGATCGCGAGGTTCGCGCCGAGCGTGACGTTATCACCGATCACCGCGCTGGGGTGGATCCCGGGCGGCGGCGGCACCGCCTTGGGACCGAAGGTGGCGACCACCTTGGCGAAGGCGAAGTCGGGGTTGGGCACCACCACCTGGATGATGTTGGGCGCCTTGTGCGCGCTCGCGACCAGCACCGCGGTGGCGCGGGTCTCGGCCAGGTACGGCTCGTACTTGGGATTGGCCAGGAAGCTGATGTCGCCGGAGCTGGCCTCGGCCAGGCTGGAGATGCCGGTGAGCAGCTGGTCGGCATCGCCGATGATGGTCCCGCCCACGACCTGGGCGACGTCGCGCACCGTCACTCGCATATCACTTCCCCGTGGGCTGGGCCGGAGCCGGAGCCGCCACGGGACCGGGCAGCGGGGCCTGGACCGGACCGGGCAGCGGCGTGGGCGCAGAGGCCTCGGCGGCGTAGCGCGCGTTCAGGTAGGCGATGAAGGCGTCGGTGACGTCGAGCGACGGGTCGTAGTAGAGCACGGTCTGCAGGCCGAGCTGCAGCTGGATGTTCTCGGGGTTGGCCTGGACCTCGGGGTTGGGCGCGAGCTCGACCAGGTCGATGCCCTTCTCGCGGCAGTAGTCCTTGAGCGTCGCGCGCACCGTGGCGTAGCACTCCTTGAGCGCGGTGGCGTTCTTGCGCTCCAGCACGGCGCGCGCGCGGTCCATGTAGAACTTGGCGCGCACCTTGATGACCTCGGCCTCTTCGGCGGCCTGGAAGTAGCGTTCGTTGCCGGGGTTCAGCGCCTGGATCTGGTTGTCGAGCTGCTGCTGCTGCTCGGAGAACTGCTTGAGCTTGGCGTCGGCGTCGGCTTTCTCCTTCTTCAGTCCTTCCATGCGCACGCTGTAGAGCTTGGCGTTGCGGAGAACGTCCTCGAGGCGCAGTACCACGATGTGCAACGGGTGGGCGTCGGCGGCGGACAGGGCGGGGCCGGCGGAGGCGGCGACCAGAATCAGGAGGATGAGCGCGACGCGCATGGGGATGGCCTCGATGGTGGGTGGTGATGGTAGATCCGCCGGCGGCACGGTCACGCGGTTCTTGCCGGGGATCCGGCGGCGCTCAGAAACGCACCTGGCCGAGGGTGAACTGGACCTGCGCGGGCGACTCCCCGGGCTTGGCATCGAGCAGGAAGGCGAAATCGAGCGACACCGGCAGGGCGATCGGGAAGCGCACGCCGAAGCCGACCGCAGTGCGCATCGAGGACAGGTCGATCTGCTCGCCCGCGCCCCAGACGTTGCCGTAGTCGAAGAAGGCGGCCAGGCGCAGGCCCTCGTTGACGCCCTGCACCGGCACCGAGAACTCGCCGGAGATGATCGCGTCGGTGGTGCCGCCGAGGTCGGAGGTCAGACCGTTGCGGTTGAGCTCCTTGGGGGTGAGCTTGAACTGCTCGAAGCCGCGGTGGCGGGGCGAGGGTCCGCCGCCGAAGTAGCGCTGGTAGAACGGCACCACGCCGCTGTCGTCGAGGGCGCGGATCTGCCGCCAGCGCGCCGTGGTGTGGAAGTAGGTCACGCCACCCTCGTCGCCTTCGAACAGCGGCAGGAAGTGGTCGGCCTTGAGCGAGTATTCCCAGAACGGCTCGGTGGCGCTGAGCACCTTCCCGGTCAGCGCCTGGCTGGCCGCGAGCAGGTAGCCCTTGGTCGGGATGCGCGGGTTGTCGAGGCGGTCGTAGCTCTGGTTGAGGGTCAGGGTGTTGAGGAAGTACTTGCCGGCGCCCACCAGCGCGTCGTTGGGGGCGTCGGAAGCGACGTCGCTGATCTTGAGGTCGGTGTAGCTGTAGCCCAGGCTGAGGTTGAGGTCGTTGCGCAGGAAGCTGCGCCCGGCCGTCACCGAGCTGATGGTGCGGATCTCGCGCCACTCGAGCTGGGTCGAGTCGATGCGGCTGCCCGCCACGGTCAGCGCGTAGGGGCCGTCGTAGACGTGGGGGTTGGTCCACGACGCGCCGATGCTGGTGCGCTCCTTGCTCCACGACACGCTGGTGTCGAGGCTCTGCCCGCCGCCGCGCCAGTGGTCGAAGCCGCCCGAGAGCAGCCCCCACAGGTCGAAGTTGCGCTCGCCGTAGCCGGCCTGCAGGAAGATCCCCGAGCCGGAGCTGAAGCCGACCTGGAAGTTGAGCGAGCCGGTGTTGTCCTCGTCGACGTCGACGATCAGGTCGGACTCGCCCGGGCGGTCGGGCGGGAAGCGCGGCGAGACGCGCAGCGGGTGGTCGTAGCCGCCCTTGCGGAACAGGCCGGTGCGCTCGAGCTGGCGGGTCGACTCGTCCTTGTCGTCGTCATTCCACAGGTCGCCGGGCTTCAGCTGCATGGCGCGGCGCAGCACCGCGTCCTTGGTCTGGTAGTTGCCGTGGATGTCGACGCGGCCGATGTGGTACTTGTCGCCCTCCTCGACGTGCATCACCAGGTGGACCTGGTGGGTCTTGAGGTCGAGGCGCCGGTCGGGGAACATCCGGCACTGGGCATAGCCCTGGTTGCCGATGACGCGCCGCGCGCGCTCGGTGGCGGCCTCGACGTCGCGGCGCTTGAAGGGCGCGCCGTCGGCCATGCCGAAGGCCTCGCGCAGCTGTTCGCCGCTGGCCACGGTGTTGCCGACGAAGCTGACGCTGCCCAGCGCGTAGCGCTCGCCCGGATCGACCTGGTAGACCAGCACGACGGTGTCGTCGTAGCGTCCGTCGGGCGCGAACTGCGGGCCGTGGCGCTCGCGCGCCTCGAAGGGGCGCACGTAGTCGTTCTGCTCGACGCGGGTCTCGCCGAGGGTCGCATCGAGCCAGCCGAGGTCCTGGATGGCCTGCGCGACCATGCCCTGGTCGAGCGACATCAGCTCGGCGTGGTACGGGCCGCCCGGGCCGTTGATCAGACCCTGGTTGAGCTGGCGCGGGAACACCCCGCCGGCGGGCCCGTGCGGCAGGCCCAGGTAGACGATGCGGCCGACCTTGATCTCGCTGCCCAGGTCGAGGGCGAAGTTGATCGCAACGTTGCCGCGGTCGGCGCTCTGCTCGACCTTGACCTGCGCGAAGCGGTAGCCCTTGTCCTGGTAGTAGCGCTCCAGGGCGCGGCGGTCGTTCTCGAGGATCAGCGGGTTGACGTAGCCGCCGACCTTGGTCTGCACGACCTTCTCGGCGCCGGTGCGGTCGAAGTAGCTGAGGTCGCCGAAGGTCACCGCGCTGACGTAGGGCAGCTCGACGACCTGGAAGATGACCTTCACCGTGCCATCGTCGTTCAGCACCACCTTGCGCTCGGTCTTGGTGAACGGCCCCATGCGCTCGATGAGCTTGACGTCGTCGAGCAGCGAGAGCTCGTCGTAGACCTTGCCGACGCGCGTGCTGATCAGGTAGCGGATGCGGTCGGGGTGGATGTTGTGCGCGCCCTCGATGACCACCTCGGTGATGATGCGCTGGCCGGGGCGCACCGGGGCGAGCGAAGGCGGCGGCACCGCCGGGGCGGGCGTGGGGATCGGGATGGGTGGTGGCGTCGGGGCGGGTGCCGGCGCCGGTGCTGGCGCGGGGACCGGTGCCGGGGTGGGGACGGGTGCGGGTGGAGCGGCCTCGTCGACCGCGTGCGGCGGCGCGACCTGGGAGGGCGCGGGCGTGGCTGGCGCGACGGAGGTGCCCGCTGGCGTCGTGGTTGCAGCCGGCGGCGCGGGCTGGTCCTCGCCCTGCGCGACCGCCGCCCAGAGCAGGCTGGCCACTACGAA
>JACDGQ010000340.1 GCA_013821615.1 Planctomycetota bacterium | reverse complement strand
CCGGGATGCCGGTGCGGATGCCGAGCTCGGCCGCCGCCGCAGCGGTCACCGTGCCGGCGACCGCGGTGCCCTCGACCAGGCGACCAAGGTAGGACTCGTCGATGCCGCACAGCGCCAGCATCTTCTTTGACCAGCGCCGCTTCGCGACGTCGAGCAGCAGCATGCCCGCGCCGTCGGACATCTCGGCGACCTTCTCGCCGGTGAGCTTGAAGCGCAGCCAGTCCTTGGGCAGCAGCACGCTGCGCACCTTCTTCCAGATCGCGGGCTCGTGCTTGGCGACCCACAGCAGCTTGGGCGCGGTGAAGCCGACCAGCGCGCGGTTGCCGGTCTCCTTGATGATGCCCGGGAAGCGGCGATGGAGTTCGTCGCACTCCGCCTGACAGCGGCCGTCGTTCCACAGGATGGCCGGGCGCAGCACGCGGTCCTGGGCGTCGAGCAGGGTGGCGCCGTGCATCTGCCCGCCGATGCCGATGCCGGCGATCGGCTCGCGCGGACACTGCGAGACCACCGCGCGCACCGCCTCGACCATGCCTTTCCACCAGTGCCGGGGATCCTGTTCGCTCCACAGCGGCCTGGGCGTGCTGAGCGGATAGCTGGCGATGGCGGAGGCGAGGATGCGGCCGTCGATGTCGACCAGCACGGCCTTGCAGCCCGAGGTGCCGAGATCGATGCCGAGGACGCTGGTCATGGGGATTCCTGGAAGGGGATGGCTGATGGCTGATGGCTGAAGGCGGATGGCTGATGGCTGATGGCTGGCGGCTGGCGGCGGACGGCGGACGGCGGACGGCGGACGGCGGACGGCTGACTCCTGACAACCTCCTGCCCACAACCGACTCGCGGTTACGGGAGGCTGTTTGCCGTCAGCTGCCAGCCGTCAGCCGTCAGCCATCAATGCGGCTTATCGACCGTCGCCGGCGCCGCCGCCTTGGCCGCCGCCACGGCGCCATTCTTATCGCCCGGGCCCTTGCCGCGCTGGCCGGCGAGCAGGCGACGGTACTCCTTCGAGCGCTTGCCCTTCGCGGTGATCTTGCCGAAGCGCTCGATCAGGCCGTTGGTGAGGTCGTGGTAGCGCTGCACGCAGTCGGTGATCACCTGGTGGGCGACCAGGCGGTCCTCCCAGCCGTAGGTGTCGGACTTCTTGCCCTCGAGGTCCTTGTAGATGTTGAAGAAGTAGTCGACCTCGGCGAGGTAGTGGCTGGCGAGGTGCTGCAGGCCGTGCACCTCGCGCATGCGCGGGTCCTTCACCGGGACGGCGAGGATCTTGTGGTCGAGGCCCATGTCGTCGCGCATGATCAGCACGCCGAGCGGGCGCACTTCGATCAGACAGCCGGTGAAGGTCTCGTGCTCGACGATCACCACCACATCCAGGGGATCGCCGTCCTCGGCGTGGGTCTGCGGGATGAAACCGTAGGCGCCGGGATAGTGGACCGGGCTGTAGAGCGTGCGGTCGAGGCGGAAGACGTTGAGCTCCTTGTCGTACTCGTACTTGTTCGACGAGCCCTTGGGGATCTCGATGACCGCGTTGATGACGTTCGGCACGTCGTTGCCGGGCGGAAGTTCGAGATAATTGGTCATGGCTGATCCTGAGGTGGCGGCGCGCATCGGCGCCGCGGGAATGCCGGGAGGGTAGGACCGCAGGCGGGGTCCGCAACTGCGGGAAACCCGCGACGTACAGGCGTGGAAGCGGTTCCACAAGGTGCTTGGCAAGCGCCAGACGGCCCTACCATGCGCCATCGCATCCCATCCCTCCAGACCTGCGCCCCGCGCGGAGAGCTCATGCCCAAAGCCACTGCCAACGCCCTGACCCCGTACTTCGACGCCATCCCGGCGATCAAGTATGAGGGACCCGACAGCGACAATCCGTTCGCCTACCGCTACTTCAACCCCAACGAGAAGATCCTCGGCAAGGCGATGAAGGACTGGATGCGCAACGCGGTCTGCTACTGGCATACGTTCCGCGGCACCGCCCTCGACATCTTCGGACCCGGCACCCTGGTGCGCCCGTGGGAGGACGGCACCAACTCGCTGGACATGGCGATCAAGCGCACCGACGTGGTGTTCGACTTCATCTCGCGCCTGGGCGTGGAGTACTACTGCTTCCACGACCGCGACGTCGCGCCCGAGGGCGCCGACCTCAGCGAGACCAACGCCAACCTGTGGGCGGTGGCGGAGAAGCTCAAGAAGCTGCAGAAGGCCACCGGCACCAAGCTGCTGTGGGGCACCGCCAACATGTTCAGCCACTCGCGCTTCAGCCAGGGCGCCGCGACCAGCCCCAACGCCGACGTCTTCGCGTACTGCGCGAACTCGGTGAAGGAGATGCTCGATGTGACCAAGTACCTGGCCGGCGAGAACTACGTGTTCTGGGGCGGCCGCGAGGGCTACAACACCTTGCTCAACACCGATATGGGGCGCGAGACCGAGCACGCCGGCGCGTTCTTCCGCATGGCCGTCGACTACGCGAAGAAGATCGGTTTCCGCGGTCAGTTCCTGATCGAGCCCAAGGCCTGCGAGCCGACCAAGCACCAGTACGATTTCGACTCGGCGACGGTCCTGGGCACGCTGCGCAAATTCGGCCTCGAGAAGCATTTCAAGCTCAACATCGAGCAGAACCACGCGACCCTCGCCGGTCACGACTTCTGCCACGAGCTGGCGGTGTGCACCAGCAACGGCGCGCTCGGCTCGATCGACTCGAACCGCGGTGACGTGATGAATGGTTGGGACACCGACCAGTTCCCCAACGACTACCGCGAGTGCGCGCAGGCCTGGCACATCATCATCAACGGCGGCGGCTTCGGCAGCGGCGGCCTGAACTACGACTCCAAAGTGCGCCGCGACAGCTACGACGTCGCCGACATGTTCCACGCGCACATCTGCGGCATCGACACCTGGGCGCGCGGCCTGCGCATCGCCGCGAAGATCATCAAGGACAAGCAGCTCGACAGGTTCGTGGCCAAGCGCTACAGCAGCTACGACAAGGGCATCGGCAAGGAGATCGAGGCGGGCCGCGTGAACTTCGAGAAGCTGCAGAAGTACATCCTCGCCAAGGGCGAGGCGGCGCCGAACGCCAGCGCGCGTCAGGAATATCTGGAGAATCTGTTCAATAAGTATTGCTGATAGCTGATGGCTGATGGCTGATGGCGACATGCGTGCGCGCCCCTTTGCAAGGTGGGGCCGATCCAGCTGTTCCATTCCACCCCGGGCCGCAGGCGCGATACGCGCCTGCGGCCCGGTTTTTTTGCAGTGCGCAACGGGTCTCCGGATTGCCGACGATTCAACGCCGCGCGCTTTTGCGGGTACTGTGCGGTAGGGCCCCAGCATCTTTCGAGGCCGATCAGGACTCACCGCGCCCCCGGCCGCCCTGGCGGTGGCAAATCGCCCGCCGGCGCGCAGCATGCCTCTCCTCCCCTCAAGGAATCCCTCCCCATGCGCATCACGCACACCCTCCTCCTGCTCACCGCCGCTGCGGCGGGCCAGCTCGGCGCCGCCGAAGGCTACACCGACACCCCGCTGGTCCCCGGCCAGAAGTGGCACGTGCACGATTCCACCCGGCCGCAGCCGGTGGTGGTGACGCCCGGCACCGGCAGCACCGCTGAGCAGCCCGGCAAGCCGCCGAGCGACGCGATCGTGCTGTTCGACGGCAAGGACGCCTCGCAGTGGAAGACCGCCTGGAAGGTCGAGGACGGCGCCATGGTCGCCGGCGGCGGCGACAACTTCACCAAGGAGGAGGATTTCGGCGACATCCAGCTGCACCTCGAATGGGCCGAGCCGACCCCGGCCAAGGGCAACGGCCAGGGCCGCGGCAACAGCGGCGTGTTCTTCTTCGGCCGCTATGAACTCCAGGTGCTCGACTGCTACCAGAACCAGACCTATCCCGACGGCCAGACCTCGTCGATCTACGGCTCGTGGCCTCCGCTGGTCAACGCCTGCCGTCCGCCCGGCGAGTGGCAGACCTACGACATCGCCTTCACCGCCCCGAAGTTCAAGGGCGAGGAGCTGGTCACCCCGGCCTTCATCACCGTCTTCCACAATGGCGTGCTGACCCAGAACCACACCCAGTACAACGGCGACACCAACCACAAGGCCGCCGCCGCCTACCACGCCCACGCGCCGACCGGCCCGCTCAAGCTGCAGGACCACGGCAATCCGGTGCGTTACCGCAACATCTGGGTGCGGAAGCTGGTGGATCGCGGGGAGAATTGAACCGGAGATGGGAAGCGGCATCCGCCGCGCGATCACGCGACCCCTGGGCGGATGCCCGGGGGTCGTTCTGTTTTGGAGAGATCTGGAAATCGAACCGGCGGAGCAGGCGAAGGAAATTGGATTCTCACTGTCCAGAGCGCCGCAGGCGCGGCCCAATCCCAGCCCAGGGCAACGCCCTACTCATTACCCACATTTATTTCCTCCGTTTTCTTAGCGCATCGATCTCAGCCTGAGCAGCCAAGGCTTCGGCGAAATTCCGGACCTTGTCGAGTCCCGTCCAGAATGTC
>JACDGQ010000339.1:4210-4497 GCA_013821615.1 Planctomycetota bacterium | reverse complement strand
GCCCCGCACGCCGAGGACGTCGACGTGGTGATCCGCACCGCCGGCGAGATGCGCCTGTCCAACTTCCTGACCTGGCACGCCACCTACGCCGAGTATGTCTGCGCTACGGAACTGTGGCCCGAGTTCGGCATCGGCCCCTATCACACCGCCCTGCGCGAGTTCCAGGGCCGCGAGCGCCGCTTCGGCGGGGTGTGAGCGGGGATTGGACGCTTTCCGCGGGGCCCTCCTGCCTCGCTCTGCGTCTCTGCGGCAAAAACCGTCAGGACGGGACCTGGACGCGCCATCGC
>JACDGQ010000339.1:0-4200 GCA_013821615.1 Planctomycetota bacterium | reverse complement strand
CCCTGCGCCACGATCCGGTTAAGGTTTGCCGGAGCGGCTGTAGGCTGCCGCTGGCCGGACCGTCTCCTGCACGCCGACCAAGGACCCGACCATGACCGTGCTCGCCCGCCTCGCCGCCGCCGCCCTGCTGGTCCCCGCCCTCGCCGGGACCGCGTTCGCGGAGGACGCCACCAAGGACCGCGACAAGGCGCGCGCCGAGCTCCACCAGATCGCGGCCGAGATCGGCAAGCTCTCGCACGCCTTCAACCTCATCCACGAGATCGTCGCGCCGAGCGTGGTGTCGATCCACACCAAGGGCCTGTACAAGCTCTCCAACCCGTTCAGCGGGCGCAGCGTCACGCGCGAGGTCGAAGCCGGCGAAGGCTCGGGCTTCATCTTCCACTCCGACGCCAAGAGCAGCTGGATCCTGACCAACAGCCACGTCGTGCTGCAGACCAACCACGAGCAGGAGTTCGTGCGCGACGCCAACGACCGTCCGGTCGGCTACGACAAGGTGGTCATCGGCCTGAACGACAACCGCAACATCGAGGCCGAGTACGTCGGCTACTACCTGCTCTCCGACCTCGCGGTGCTGAAGATCCCGGTGCCGAACATGCCGACCATCGAGTGGGCGGACTCCGACCGCGCCAAGGTCGGCGACTGGGTGCTGGCGCTCGGCTTCCCGCTCGGCGTCGGCTACAGCGCGACCTCGGGCATCATCTCGGCGACGGACCGCTCGACCGGCATCTACCAGAGCGTCGGCGGCTTCGACTCGTTCATCCAGACCGACGCGGCGATCAACCCCGGCAACAGCGGCGGCCCGCTGGTCGACCTCGAGGGCCAGGTGGTCGGCATCAACGCCAGCATCATCAGCCGCACCGGCGCCAACATCGGCCTGGGCTTCGCCATCCCCTCCAACCTGGCGCGGCGCATCGCCGAGGACCTGCTCAAGTTCGGCAAGGTCAGCCGGCCGATGGTCGGCGTGCAGATCGAGGATGTCGCCCCTGACGCCGCCAAGGCCCTGGGCCTGCCGCCGATCCAGACCGTGCGCATCGCCGAGGTCGTGCCCGGCAGCCCCGCCGCCACCGCCGGTCTGGTCAAGGACGACATCATCCTCTCGGTCAACAAGGCCAAGGTGGTGAGCCTGCAGCAGTTCCAGGCGCGCATCTGGACGAGCACGCGCGGCGAGCCGATCACCATGCACATCTGGCGCGCCGGCGCCGAGCGCGACGTGCCGGTGGTGCCGGTCGGCGACGACGAGCTGCGCGGGGTGCTCGCCAAGGCGGCGCAGCAGACCGCCGTGCAGCAGGGCGCGCCGCTCGGCGACTACGGCCTGTGGCTGACCACTGACGACGAGCCCGGCCTGCGCATCACCAAGGTCGAGGACAAGGGCCTCGCCGACCTCGCCCACCTCGCCGTCGGCGACCGCCTGCTGCACGAGCGCACCATCGGCGCGCTGCGCAGCCTCGACGACGTCGAACGCATGGCCAAGCGCCGCGAGATCACCGTGCAGGTGAGCAAGGACGGGCGCAGCTACTGGTTGAAGCTGAAGAGGCCGTGAGAGAGGGTCCGGAAGTCCGGAGGTCCGGAAGTCCGGAAGTCGACGGCCAGCCGGGACACGACGTCTGGGAATGCCCTGAAGGCCTGATGATCGGGGCTGTCCGTCTTCCGGACTTCCGGACTCTCTCACATCACCGGCAGCTTCCACACTCACGAATACAGGAGGAAGATCCCGCCGTAGGCGAGCATACTGGTTGAAGCTGAAGCGGCCGTGAGAGAGGGTCCGGAAGTCCGGAAGTCGACGGCCAGCCGGGACACGACGCCTGGGAATGCCCTGAATGCCTAATGATCGGGGCTGTCCGACTTCCGGACTTCCGGACTTCCGGACTTCCGGACTTCCGGACTTCCGGACTCTCTTACATCACCGGCAATTTCCATACCCAGGCGTACAGGAAGAAGATTCCGACGTAGGCGAGCACGTGGACGAGCAGGGTCGGCACCGGCAGCGGGATGGCCTGGACGACGTCGTGGCCCTTGCTCACGCCGCTCTTGGCGAGCGGGTGCAGGAAGAACAGCAGCAGGCCGAGCATGCCCAGGACTGAGGCCATGGTCCACAGCACCTTGCCCCAGTTGGGCAGGGCGAAGGCCGCGACGCGCTGCTGGACGAGCTCCTGCACCGCGCCGACCAGCAGGATCGCCTCGCTGGCGATGAGATTGCGGTGGCGGAGCCAGCGCGGCATGGATGAACCTCTCTTCTTCTTCGGCGGCATGCCCGGAAGGTTACCGGGCGCGCCGGGCAGACCAGGGGCGAGCAGCCCGAGGCGCGAGGGGACAGCAGTCTCGAGTCTCGCGCCTCGTGCCTCGGGGTTCGGAGTCTCGCGTCCAGCGTCTCTGAACACGTCCCCCTTCCCAATCCCCCCGCACCCGGAAGGATCAGATCATGCCGCTGACCAAACGCGTGATCGTGTGCCTGGATGTGCGCGCCGGGCAGGTGACCAAGGGCGTGAAATTCCAGGGCAACGTCGACCTCGGCGATCCGGTCGATTATGCGCGGCGTTATTACGAGCAGGGTGCGGATGAGCTGGTGTTCTACGACATCACCGCCTCGGCCGAGCAGCGTGGGTTGTTCGTCGACGTGGTGCGGCGCGTCGCCGAGGCGATCTTCATCCCGTTCTCGGTCGGCGGCGGCATCCGTTCGGTCGAGGCGATGCGCACGGTGCTGCTGGCCGGCGCGGAGAAGGTCTCGGTCAACTCGCCGGCGGTGCGCGATCCCCAGCTCATCGCCGCCGGCGCGAAGGCCTTCGGCGCGCAGTGCGTGGTGCTGGGCATGGACGCGCGCCGCGTCGCCGCCAGCGCCGCCATCCCCTCCGGCTACGAGGTCGTCATCGACGGTGGCCGCACCCCGACCGGCAAGGATGCGGTCGCCTGGGCGCGCGAAGCCGAGGCCCTGGGCGCCGGCGAGATCTGCCTGAACGCCATCGACACCGATGGCGTGCGCCAGGGCTATGAATTGACCATCACCCGCCTGATCGCCGACGCGGTGCGCATCCCGGTGATCGCCTCCGGCGGCGGCGGCACCCCCGCTCACCTCGCCGCCGCGCTCGATGCCGGCCCAGCCGGCGGCCACGCCGATGCGGCGCTGATCGCGAGCATGGTGCATTATGGAGATTACACGGTGGCGGGCATCAAGCGGGAATTGCAGGCGGCTGGAGTGGCGGTGCGGGTTTAGAGCATCGCGCTGCGCGCGATGCTGATGGCTGATGGCTGATGGCTGATGGCTGATGGCTGATGGCTGATGGCTGATGGCTGATGGAAACCGCGTCATTCCCGACCGCAAGATCGGATCTCGCACCTCGCCTCGAGCATCTCCTTACTCGCCTCCCGCGACTCAGGCCCCACGTCACCCCGACCCGTTCCGGCCTTGCGTCCTCCCGCTGAGCGTCGAGAAAGGCGCATGCATCTGACCCTGCTCCGCCATGCCAAGGCCACCGACCGCGAGGAGTGGAGCGAGAGCGACGCCGACCGACCGCTGACCAAGGCGGGCATCGAGCAGGCCCGGCGCGTGCTGGTGGCGACCGCGCCGCTGATCACCGCCAGCGAGATCTGGTCGAGCCCGTGGTTGCGCGCGCGTCAGACCGGCGAGCTGGCGAGCAGCGTGTGGGAGCTGCCGCTGCGCGAGATGCCGTGGCTCGCCGGCGAGGCGCTGCAACCCGCGGAGCGCGCCGCGCGGCTCGAGCGCCGCACCGACACCGTGCTGGTCGGCCACGAACCCGACCTCGGCGATCTCGCGCGCTTCCTGTGCGGGGCACGCCTCGACCTGAAGAAGTGCGGGCTGGTCCTGCTGGTCGGCGACCCGGTCTCGGGCGGCATGACCCTGCGCGGGCTGTGGTCGCCCAAGATGGTGCTCGGCCTGGACGGCTGAGCGGCACCGCGATGGCGCTCCTGCCCCCCCTCCGCATCGCGCCGCACCCGGCCTGGACCGTCCTGACCGTGATCGCGGGCGCGCTCTTCCCGCTCGCGCTGCTGTGGTGCCCGCTGCCGCTCGCGCTGATCGCAGTCTCGGTGGCGGTCGCCCCGGCGCTGCGCCCGGCCCTCGCCCCCGGCCTGGCGCTCGGCCTGGTCGCGCTGTGCGCGGTGCGCGGCCTGGGGCTGTGGCACTGTGAGACCGCCTGCCAGGGCGGCGGGCACTACCACGCGCTCGGCGGCATCCCCGTGGAGTGG
>JACDGQ010000338.1 GCA_013821615.1 Planctomycetota bacterium | reverse complement strand
CCTCGGCGCTGGCCAGGACGGACAGCGGCTGCGGCGGCGCGGATGCACTCAAAGGGCGTTCGGCGTGCAGCACGGTGAGGGGAAGGTGGGGCTGGCGGCGGACTTCGCAATGGTGCGCAAGGCAGGCCGGCAGTCCGACGTATATCCGGATGCTGGGTTGATGGGAGGCGATGCGTCGGATGTGGCAGCCATCGCCTCGGCGCCGCCGGCGGCGGCGCGCATGGCCTGCCACGAACGCACCCATCCTCCGACGCAGGGCGGAGGATGGGTCTGAATGCCCTGCTCTAGAGCTTGAAGCCCGCGCCGGTGGAGTCCTTGAGGAACCCCTTCACCGTATCCAGCGACATCTCACCCAGTCCACGTCCCACGCCGGAGAGCTTCTTGAGCACGTCATGCGGCACGGTGATGACCCCGCACCTGGTCTCTTCCGCCTGGTAGATGTTGAGCAGCTCGCGCGTGCTCGCCCACAGCAGCATGGCGCTCGGCACGTCCTCGAGGATGGCGGCGCAGGCGTGCATGTAGGGGACCGGGTCGCGGCCGGTGTCGGCGATGCGGCCGGCGAACACCGAGACCACCGAGGGCGCGCCGCCGCGCACGGCGTCGGCGGTCTCGACGACCTGCTTGAGGGTGAGCAGGGCGGTGACGTTGAGCTTCACGCCTTCCTTCGCCAGCTTGCGGATCAGCGGGATGCAGCTCTCGCCCTTGGTGTTGGTGATCGGGATCTTGGTGTAGACGTTCTTGCCCCAGGTGGTGATCAGGCGCGCCTGGCGCTCCATGTCGACGAGGTCGTCGGAGAACACCTCGAAGGAGACCGGCTTGACCGTGATCGAGGTCAGCAGGTCCTTGGCGAAGGCCGGGTAGTCCTTGATGCCGACCTTGGCCATCAGCGAGGGGTTGGTGGTGAAGCCCTTGATCACCGGATTCTTGTCGAGCTCGAGGATGCCCGCCTTGTCGGCGCCATCGGCCCAGATCTGGACCTTGAGCTGGGTGGGGTTGATGACGAGATCGCTCATGGGATGTCCTAGGGGATGTGGCTCGATGATGGCGTCGTGGGAGAGGATGTGCTGCACAGCTTCACCAAGGTCGGCCAGCTGCAAGGTCGGGGCCGCGCTGGCCGCCTCACCATAGCCGGACCCCAGGAGGATGGTCCGGCAGCCGGCCCGGGCTCCGGCGAGGATGTCGGAGTGGCGGTCGCCGACCATCCAGCTGCGCGCCAGGTCGAGGCCGCGGCGACGGGCCGCGTCCAGCAGCATCCCCGGGTTGGGCTTGCGGTCCGGGTGGTCGCCATCCGCATAGCACACCACCACCTCGTCCAGCGGCAGCAGGGCGGCGAGGTGGGCGTTGATGGCCTCGATGCGCGCGCGGGTCTGGGTGCCGCGCGCCACGTCGGGCTGGTTGGTCACCACCACCAGGTCAAAGCCAGCTGACTTGAGCCGACCCAGCAGTTGGGCGGCGCCGGCGGGGATCTCGACCGCGGCGACGTCGCCGGGCGGGTAGGGCCTGCCGTCGCGCATGATCGCGCGGTTGAGCACACCGTCGCGATCGAGGAAGACCGCGCGACCACGGTGACCCGGTCCAGCTCCCGCCTGCGGGCCGCCCGCCACTAGGGAACCGCTTCCCACGTGGTCCGGTTGGCCTTGAGCGCCGGGTGCGACACCAGCAGGTGCCAGATCACCCCCTGGAAGGCCTCGGCGTGCGGGGTGATGTGGTCGGCGTTGAGGGTCGGGATGATGATCGCGGCGTCGGCGACGGTGGCGGTGAAGCCGCCGTCCCGGCCGACAATACCGAGTATGGTGGCCTTGACCTCGCGGGCGTGCTGCAATGCGGCGACCAGGTTCGGACTGATGTTTCTCGCCAGGTCCCCGCCACCGACCGAGAGCACCAGGATGCCGTCCTGGGCGTTCAGCCGGCTGACTTTGAGCCAGCCGACGAACACCGAGGCCCAGCCGTCGTCGTTGGTGCGCGCGGTCAGCTCCGAGACGTTGTCGGTGGGCGCATAGGCCTCGAGCCCGGCGATCTTGCGGAAGTCGTTGACCGCGTGCGAGGCGTTGCCGGCGCTGCCGCCCACGCCGAGGATGAACAGGCGACCGCCGCGGGCGCGGATCGCGGCGAGGAGCAGCGCGGCGCGCTCGATCACCGCCACATCGAGCGCGGCGATGATCTGGGTCGCCTCGGCGAGGAAGCGCGCGGCGAAGGTCATGGCGGTCGTCCTGGCTGAGAGGCGGAAGGGGCGAGCAACCGCGTGAGGTCGGCGATGCCGGCGAAGGAGCCGATCTCGTGGAAGCGCTCGGCGACCTCGAAGCCGGCGAGGTCGTCCGCCGCCAGGCGCTCGCGGTACAGCGTGGCGAGGTCGGCGGGCTGGCCTTCCGGCAGCGCCGCGAAGGCGCTGCGCCGGAACAACCCCAGGCCGTAGTCGATGTGCCGCATCGCCGGCGTCTGGACCTGCTTGTCGTAGACGCGGATGCGGCCGTCGGCGAACTCGACGTTGCTGCGGTCGTACTGGCCGTGGTTCCGGTAGACGGTCATCAGTGCGGACTTTCCGCAGGCGTTGAAGGCGTCCTGGACCGCGGCGTGGTCGCAGGTCAGATAGGAGTCGCCGTAGAGCGTGAAGAAGCTCTCGCCGAGCTGCGGCAGCGCGCGCCGGATGGCGCCGGCGGTGCCGAGCAGGGTCGGACCGTCGAAGACGAAGTCGACGTGCATGCCGAAGGCCGCGCCATCGCCCACGAACGCGCGGATCTGCTCGCCGAGGAAGCCGGCGCAGATCACCACCCGGCGGATGCCCTGGCTGTGGAGCAGGCGCAACTGATGGGCGATGAAGGGTTCGCCGTTGATGTCGATCAGCGCCTTGGGGATCTTCTCGGTCACCGGCCGCAGCCGGGTGGCGAGGCCACCGGCCAGGATGACGACCGGGAACAGCTCGCGGCTCATGCGTGCACCAGCACCTTGGTGCCCTCGAAGTCGAAGCGGAAGCGCACCTCGACCAGGCCGGCCTCGCGCATCGCCTTGCGCAGCGGCGCCTTGTCCTCGGCGTAGAACATCAGGAAGCCGCCGCCACCCGCGCCGATGAGCTTGCCGCCGAGGGCGCCGTTTTTCCGCGCCAGGGCGTACCAGTCGTCGATGTGATCGTTCGACATCCTGCCGCTGCGCCGCTTCTTGGTCTCCCAGTGCACGTTCATCAGCTCGGCGAAGCGGCGCAGGTCACCTTGCTCCAGCGCGGCCTTGCTCTCCAGGCCGAGCTGCTTCACGACGTGCAGGTTCGCGGTCATCTCGTGGTCGTGCCGCGCGCTCTTGTCGTCCTGCTCCTTGAGCACCGCCGCCGCCGAGCGCGAATAGCCGGTGAAGAACAGCAGCAGGTTGTCCTCGAGCTGGTGCAGGGTGTCGGCGCCGACCGCCAGCGGCGTGGCTTCGACCGTGCCGTCGGCGCGGAACTGGAAGCACGTGAGGCCGCCGTAGGAGGCGATATACTGGTCCTGCTTGCCGATCGGCTCCTTCAACAGGTCCATCTCGATGTGGCAGGCCTGCTCGGCGAGGTCGCGCGGGTGGATGAAGTCCTTCTTCAGGCTGTGCAGGCCCTTGAGCAGCGCGGTGGTGAAGCTGCCCGACGAGCCCAGGCCGGTGCCGGCCGGGATGTCGGCCATGCTCGAGATCTCAAGGTAGCGGCCGTCGATGCCGATCAGCCGCATCGCCTCGCGGATGATCGGATGCGTGAGCTCGGCGGCGGACGCCACGCGCTCCATCTTCGAGTACTTGACGATCAGGTCGGGGACGAAGGTCTGGTGGAAGGTGATGTAGACGTACTTATCGATCGCGCCGGCGATCAGGAAGCCGCCGTGGTCGCGGTAATACGAGGGCAGGTCGGTGCCGCCGCCGCCGAGGGAGATGCGCAGCGGGCTGCGGGTGATGATCATCGCGAGAGCTCGTAGATGCGGGCGACGATGGTGAGGGCCGCCTGGGCGTCGCGCAGACCGGGGCGGGGTTCGCGTCCGAGCCGGATGTCGTCGAGGAAATCGGCGAACTCGAGCGCCCACGAGCGGTCGCCGCGCGGGTACTCCCAGGCCTGGGTGTCGGGCGGCCCCATCTCGGGCAGCATGCGGTACCAGGTCAGGCGCTCGACGCCGTAGCTGCCGCCCAGGCCAGTGATGTCGAGCTTGCCGGTGCGGCCGTAGAGCTCGAACGAGAACAGGTTCTTCCACTCGCTGCAGCTGGCGTGCAGCGATGCGGTCTGGCCGCGCGCGGTGCGCAGCAGCAGGAAGGCGTTGTCGTCCACCGGCATGTCCCAGTAGCAGGTCTGGGCGTGGCCCTGCACCGAGGTGAACTCCTCGCCGAGCAGCAGGCGCGCGAGGTCGATCAGGTGCACGCCCTGGTCGATGAGCTCGCCGCCGCCGGACAGCGCGGGATCGGCGCGCCATTCCTTCTCGTAGCCGAGGCGGCCGCCGTGGCCATAGCGGGCGCGGCAGAACATCAGCTCGCCGAGCGCGCCCGCGGCGACGAGTTCCTGGGCCTTGAGCAGCGCCGGGTGGTAGCGGTGGTTGAAGC
>JACDGQ010000337.1 GCA_013821615.1 Planctomycetota bacterium | reverse complement strand
CCGCCGTCCAGTCCGGCGCCACCCGGCCAGGGCCGCGCCGTCACCGCCAGCGCCACCACCGCAAGCGGCGCCGCGGGATGGACGCTGACCGTGATCTGCGGCCGCGCGTTGTTCTGCTCGTGCGCGAACAGGTAGTTGTTGCCGTGGTTGGTCTGCGGCACGGCCTCGGCCGACAGGTTCATGGTCTGACCACTGTCGTCGCTGAGCGCCACACCGTGCGCCAGCCCGGCCGCGCAGGCCTCGAGGAAGCGTCCGTCGATGGCGATGCGGTACCAGCCGTCGTCGCTGCGCAGCGCTTCGACCTGGTTCCACATGGTGCCCCCGCGCGCGAACACCGCGTCGAGCAGCACCGAACTCTGACCCGCCCACGCCCGCTGACCCTGGGCGGCGCTGAAGAAGCTCGCCTCGCCCGCGCCGGCAGCGGCATAATTGCCGGCCCCCTCGCCCCAGGCGGTGGCCACGGTCGAGACGCCGACGCGCCGGATCATCAGCCGCTCGTCGCAGCCCTTCAGGCGCAGTTCCGCGCGCTCGACCACCTGGCCGGCGAGCGGCCCGGTGTCGGGCAGCAGCAGGATGATGTTCTCGATGCCTTTCAGCTTCAGCCGCGCGCTGCCACCGGCGTTCATCCCGCGTTCGCTGGGGAAGGCGCTGATGCTGGTGTCCGCCAGCACCGGCAGGGTGAGGTCGGCGGCAGAGGCCAGGGCCGGGAGTGCGAGGATGGCAGCGGCGAAGAGGCGCATGAGGGCTCCGGTCGGTGGCGGACGGTGCGCAGGCACCACCATCAGCATGGCGGCGGGTGCGGCCACGGCCAGGGTGCCGGGCGCTGGCGCCTATCTCTCCGCGTACCCCTGCGACGTTACCGACGCCATCACGCCGTCGTCATCCGCCACGATGGAAAAGCCCAATCTGAACCTCGTGAATCCAGTGCGTGCAGAGTGTCGAACTGGCGCGCGGCCACGCCACGAGGGGCCACGAAAAAGCCCCCTGGCCAGCGGCCAGGGGGCGGAGATCCAGCAGGTTATTTGGCCTTCGCCTAAGCGCGCAGGGCGCGCGGCGGGTGGGTCTCGCGGTCGTGGATCTTGCGCAGCTGCACCGCGCATTTGTCGCAGACCACGTCGATGGCGCTGTACACGGTCTCTTCCTGGTCGTGGGCCACCACATCCTTGCCGTGGGGGAGATGCATGTCGACATCGACACGGTAGCCGTGCTTGTCGGAGGGATGGATGGTGACGTGGACCTTCTGCAGAGCCGAGTGGAACTTGCCCAGAGCACCGAGCTTGTCATGCACGTAGGCCTTGACCTTGTCGGAAATCTGGAAACGGACGCCAGTGATGTGGATGGCAACCATGTTGACGCTCCTCGATCCTGGTCCTCGCGCTGGAGGGCCTAGTAGGCTATGGCCGAGTGCCCCTGCCTGCGGCCGGATGGATACGACTCAGGGGAGTCCTGCGCCGAGCATACGCCCAGCGGCCGGCTCGCGTCAACGTCCATCTGGGCAACACTGGCAGCACCCCGGCCGGCCGCTTCAGACGCCCCACAACCGGCGCCTTGAGCCTTGCCTTTGGCCACCCCCAGCACCACAAACAGGGCTTGATGCCGGCCCTTCCCCAGCCCACCGCCCGCACGCCCCGCCGAGGGTCCGGATGCCGCCTGCGCCCTCCTGACGGGATGGCGCCATGATGCCCGGCGGACCGACCATGACCTTCAGCAGATTGCTGACGGCGCGCTCGGTGATCATCGGGCTGATCGCCTCGGCGATGATGGCGGTGATCGCGCCGCTGAACGACTGGGCGCTGGGCAATACGCCGATCTACAACCACTACCTGCCGCTGGGCGTCACCGTGCTGGTGCTGCTCATGGGTCTGGTGGTCAACCCCCTGCTCGGCGAGCGCCGCCTGCGCAGCGGCGAGATGACGGTCATCGTCAGCATGCTGCTGGTGCTGGGCGGGGTGGCCTCGAGCGGTCTGACCCGCCTGTTACCCGGGGTGATGGCTGGGCCGGCGCGCGTCCTGCCGGCGGAGCCGGGCCTGGCGCCCTTCCTGGGCACTGGCGAGCTGCTGATGCCGCGCCGGGTGTTCGTCGACCTGCCTGATCACGGGCCGCCCGATCCCAACGATCCCGACCACCGCCTGGTCATCGATGGCTTCCACAATGGCCTGCCGCAGGGCGTGCCGGTGGTCGGCCACCGCGCCACCGTCACCTGGCGCCAGGCCGACGGCAGTGAGCGCACCGCCCTGGCCCTGGCCGGCCGGCGCGCTGGCGAGGTGCCGGGCTGCCTCGATCTCGGAGTCCAGCCCGGGCTGGCTTTGCTCGGCCACCACGTTGGCGACACCGTGGCCACGGCAGGCGGCCCGCTGCGCATCGTCGCGGTGATCCCGCCGTCCGTGCCGTGGCGGGCGTGGTGGCAGCCCTACCTGGCGTGGCTGCCGCTGCTGCTCGGCGCCTTCGCCGCTTGCCTGGCGATCTCGGCGCTGGTGCGCCGCCAGTGGATCGACCACGAACGCCTGCCCTTTCCGCTCGCCAACGTCACCCTCGACTTCATGGCCCCGCCCGAGCCGGGCACGCGCCTCGCGCCGATCTTCCGCAAGCGCGGCTTCTGGCTGGGCTTCGCAATGGTGGCGGTGGTGCTGATCAGCCAGGGTCTGGAGACCTGGGGACTGCTGCCGATGTCGGTGTCGACGACCTTCGACTTCCGCGACGCGTTCGCGAGCGAGCCGTGGTACCAAGTCTACACCCACTGGGCGCTGTTCCGCGTCACCGTCTACTTCAGCATCGTCGGGCTGGCCTTCTTCCTGCCGCTCGACCTCAGCTTCAGCCTGTGGTTCTTCTTCGTCGCCACGAACCTGGTCTACCTGCTGCTGCGCACCCAGGGGCGCCCGGTCGCCTACGACGATGCCGGCAAGGTCGGGGTGGGCGGCTTCGCGGTCGAATGCCTGCTCATCCTGTGGATCGGGCGGCGCCACTACCTGGGTCTGCTGCGCGCGGCCTTCCGCCGCGGCGGCGATGAGCACGAACGCCTGCTGGTGCCGTACGTGTGGATGCTGCTCGGCGGCATCCTGACCATGGCGCTGTGGCTGGTCGCGCTCGGCGCGCAGCCGCACCACGCGTTGATCGCGGTGCTGCTGTTCCTGGGCTTCGTGCTGGTGCTGGCGCGGGTGGTGGCCGAGGCCGGCATCCCGGCCATCGGCCTGCCCGCCGGCTGTCACCTCAGCCAGGTGCTGTTCTCGGTGGTGGGCTTCGGCGCGCCGCTCGCCGCGCTCGCGCCGCTGACCCTGCTTGGCGCCACCCTGCTCGGCAACAGCCGTGAGAATCTGCTGCCCTATGCGGTCGACAGCGAATACCTGGTCAAGCGCACGCTGGTGCAGAACACCGTGGGCAAGCGCCTGCGCTGGACGTCGCTGCTGCTCGCCGTGCTGGTGATCGGCTCGCTGGCGGCGATGATGACATTGATTTCAGCCGACTACCGGCGCGACGGGCAGGTCGACCGCGCGTGGTACGCGACCCTGGTCGAGCAGGGTCTGATGCCGCTCGCGACCGGCTCAGCGAGCGGCGCCGGCGTCGCGCCCGGTACCTGGCCGTGCTATGGCCTGGGCGCGGCCCTGGTCGGGGTGCTGGGCATCTGCCGCATGTTCCTGTCGTGGTGGCCGCTGCACCCGATCGGCTATCTGGTGAGCATGACCGGGCCGACCCAGGCGATCTGGTTCAGCTTCCTGCTCGCGTGGATGGCCAAGCTGCTGGTCACGCGCTATGGCGGGCCGCAGCTCTACCAGCGCCTCAAACCGGTGGCGATGGGCCTGATCGCCGCCGAGGCCGCGACCGCGGGGCTGTTTATGCTGCTCGCCGCGGTGCTGCACTGGTGCGGCATCGACTTCCCGCGCCATGTGAGCTTCCTGCCGCTATGAATCGCGACGACCGCCCGGTGAGCGACCGCCTTCCGCCGCCGGCCAGCGGTCCGTCGCTGACCCCGCGCGCCATCGCCATCGGCGCGCTCGCGGCGGTGACCTTCGCGTTGGCGACGCCCTACAACGACTGGCAGTACACCAGCTCCTACCTCTACTGCCATTTCATGCCGCCCGGCGTGACCGTGCTGGTCCTGGTCCTGGCCCTGGGCGTCAATCCGCTGCTCGGCGCGCGCCGCCTGCGCCTCGGCGAGCTGGCGGTGATCACCGCCATGCTGCTGGTCCTGGGCGGGGTGGTGTCCTCCGGCCTCAATCGCTTCTTCCCGCAGGTCATCGCCGGGCCGGCCAAGCTGCTGACCTCGACCCCGGAGCTGGCGCCACTGGCCCCGGCGAACGGCGATGTGGTGCTGCCCACGCGCTTCTTCGTGGGCCTGCCCGAGCACGGCCCGATCCGCACCGACGATGCCGAGTACCGCTACGTGGTCGACGGTTTCAACAACGGCCTGGTGCGGGGCGATCTGGCCGTCGGCCACCGCACCGTGGTCGCGTGGCGCAGCGCCGACGGCGTCACGCACCGCGCCACCGCCTGCAGCGGCGCCCTGGCGGCGGGCGGCGGGGACGACGTCCTCGACCTCGACG
>JACDGQ010000336.1 GCA_013821615.1 Planctomycetota bacterium | reverse complement strand
GCCCACGCTCGCGCGCTGGCTGGCCGAGCCGCCACCGCCGCTGATCCGCCCGGGCGCCTGGCGGGGCGAGCGCGTGCTGACCCTCGGTAGCGCGGCGTACCGCTGGCTGGACCTGGGCGCGTCGGCACCCGTGCTGAACGGGCCTGACGATCCGGCAGTGGTGTTCACCCGCGCCGGTCTCATCCAGGAGCACGCGCAGCGCGCGCGCAGCGCCGGCGAGCTGGCCCTGATGATGCGCTATGACGAGCAGCTGGAGGGTGGTGATCTGCGGCCCCTGCCCGGGGCGGCAGAGATCGCCTCGCCGCTGCTCGGACACATAATCCCGGCGATGCCCATGATTCTGCATCTGGCCAGGGCCGACCAGGCCCGGCACGTGCTCGTCCGCCTCGCGGTGCGCCTGCAGCTCCTCGGCAAGGATGGCCACCTGCCGCGCACCCACGACGAGGCGGTGAAGGCCGTGGGTCGTCTGATATGCCCGTACGGCGACGCCACGCTGCCGGTGACCTACCAATTCCTGGCCGAGCACGCGTTCCGGCTGTTCCTCTCGGACCAGGATCCGGCGCCGGCAACCATCTCGGCGCAGCGCTGGAAGGCGTTGTGCGCTCCCGTGAACGCGCCCCCCGGGCGCCACCTGGTCGTGCCCGGCAAGGTGCTCGAGGTGGTAATCGATCCGCACGTGCCGCCGGAGGAGCGCAAGGGCGCCGACGGCTTCTGAGTCACGGTGCGCCACTGGCACCTGCGCGGCTGGATTGGCCTTGCCCGGATCCGGTGCGGGCCAATCCTCGCCGGCACACCGTGGGAGCGCTACCATGCCCGTATTTCCGCATCTTCAGGCCATGGCCGCAGCCAGCAGCCTGGGTCTCTGCCTGGCGTTCTTCGCCATGAGCACCGCCACGGCCGCGGAGGATCATCTCGAATTCCCCGGCGGCCCCGGCCTTGGCCAGGGCAAGCGCGTGGTGCTGATCGCCGGTGATGACGAGTACCGCTCCGAGGAGTCGCTGCCGATGCTGGCGAAGATCCTCAGCAAGCGCCACGGCTTCGCCTGCACGGTACTGTTCTCGGCCGATGACGACGGCACCGTCGCGCCGACCAAGGGCGAGTCCCTGACCCATCCGCAGGCGCTCGACGGCGCGGACGCGATCGTCATGCTGGCGCGCTTCCGCCACTGGCCCGATGAGGCGATGAAGCATTTCGTCGACGCCTACCTCGCCGGCACGCCCATCATCGCGCTGCGCACGTCCACCCACGCGTTCAAGACCACCGGCACCTTCGCAGCCTATTCCTACGATGCCAAGGCGCCGTGGGCGGGCGGCTTCGGTCGCGAGGTGCTGGGCGAGACCTGGGTCAGCCACCATGGCGACCACAAGAAGCAGGGCACGCGCGCCATCATCGAGGCGGCGCATGCGGATGCGGAGGTGCTGCGCGGCGTCACCGGCATCTTCGGCGATACCGATGTCTACACCGCGGCGCCGCCGGCCGATGCGCGCATCCTGCTGCGCGGCCAGGTCACCGCCTCGCTGCAGCCGGATAGCGCAGCGGTCGAGGGACCCAAGAACGAGCCGATGATGCCGGTGGCGTGGACGCGCGCGCTGGTGAATGCAGCCGGCAAGACCAACCGCGTGCTGTGCACGACCATGGGCGCGGCCACCGACCTGCGCAACGAGGGCCTGCGTCGGCTGGTCGTGAATGGCGTCATCTGGGGGGTCGGGCTCGAGGTCCCGGCGGCGGCCGACGTCACCCTGGTCGATCCGTACGCGCCCTCGGCTTATGGCTTCGGCGGGAATCTGCCTGGGCTGAAGGTGGCGGATCTGGAGCTGGGCAAGCCCTTCCCGCCGCTCGCGCACTGAGTCGCCTCGAGACCGCTGCTGCCCTGGGGCCTGCGCGCAGATGGCACGATGCGTGTGGCGCGATCCGTGCCCGCTGCAGTGCCTGCGTGCCTAGGTCGGGTCCATGACGCGCCGTCCTTTGGCACACCCGCTGCAGTACAGGTGTGGCAACTTCCACACCCGCTGAGGGCGCCATGCGCATCCATCTCCGCAACCCGCTCCGCCATCGCGTCAGCATGCATTTCCGCAAGCATGTCCGCAGCAATTCAGGCATCCGCCTCGACACCATCCTGATCGCCTCAGGCGCGCTCCTTTTGGTGGCGGGCTTCCTCACGGATGGGCAGGTCAACCGCGGCAGCCTCAGCGCCGGAACGCATCTCGACGTCTCGAACTGGCTTATGTCCAGCGGTCTGGTCGTGGTCGCGAGCGGCGCTTTGGTGGCGCTGCGGCGATGGTATGTGCAGTGAACGTCTTCCGCGGTGCGTGGTTGGCATGGTGATGGCGTCTTCCCGCGACTGACCGCTCAAGGCCAGCCTCACAGATTCCTCACCAGCGAGTGAGCATCGTCTGTGCGTGGTCGCGCAGCACCTCCGGAATGGTACGGGCTGGTTCGTTTTCCCGCGACCCGTCTGCAGAAGGGGATGGCCGGATGGCGCTGCAGCCCACGAGCGACTCGCGGTCGCCCCTGGCACGCCGCATGCTTCTTCCCCATGCCACGCGCTGGCCGTACGTCGCGGCCAGCCGCACCCCACCCATCGATCCGTAGGAACATCCCATGCCCGATATCATCGCCCTGCTCAAGGCCGATCACAAGGAAGTGAAGGACCTGCTCACGAAGCTCACCGCCGACGAGGAACCGTCCGACTGCGACGCGCTCTTCGCGAAGCTCTACGCCAGCCTGCAGCTCCATGCACGCTTCGAGGAGGAGGAGGTCTACCCGCTCCTCAAAGAGGACGAGGAAACCAAGGACATCGCCCTGGAGGCCTATGAGGAGCACCAGCAGGTGAAGACGCTGCTCGAAGCGCTCAATGCCATGGACGACGAGGACGAGACCTGCAACGCCAAGATGAACGTGCTCAGCGAGGACCTGCTCCATCACATCAAGGAGGAGGAGGGCACGCTGTTCCCCAAGCTCAAGAAGGCCGTCGACGCCGAAACCCTGCAGAAGCTCGGCGAGAGCTACCAGCAGGCCAAGGCCGAGACGGAGTCCAGCGAGGACCAGGACGAGGAATCGGGTGATGCGGCCCGTGGAAAGAAGCCGGCCGCGAAGTCGCACAAGGCGGGACGTTCGCACTGAGCGTTGCTGGATCCCGGTATCCCCAGGCGCGCTCCGCACGGGGCGCGCTTTTTCATGGTCTGCCAACCCCGCGCGCGGAGGGGCCGCCGGGAGAGGCGAGCCCCAGCTCGCCTGGATCACCGGCATCCTCAGCGCAGCGGCCGCGTCGCACCCTGGATGCGCCTGGTTCGGGCGGCGTCTTCGGTACTTCCACAGGCGAGCTGGGGCTCGCCTCTCCCGGCGGGGTTCCCCGCTCACTCGATGGTTTCAACCGGAGCGTGAACTCACCAGTGGCCCCAACAGCAGCGCCAGCGCCACCACTGCCACCGCGAGCAGCGCCCAGCGTCGGCGATCGCACAGCACCGCCCACCACCAGCGGCGGTGGCGCCACAGGTGCAGCGACAGCAGCGCGAGCATGGTCAGGCCGAGGCACAGGTGGAGCAGCGCCCAGCCCTGCCAGCCCAGGCCCCACACCGTCAGTCCGCGCGGCTGGTCCGGGCCCAGGCGGTACTCCATCACCAGGCCGGAACCCGCGAGCAGCGAGCCGCCCCACAGCATCCCGAGGTTGATGCCGCGATCGAGCCAGTGCTGCAGGCCGGTGCGGGGATCGTCACTCATGGGGTGATCCGGCAGCGGGCGCGGCGGCGCCAGCGGCGGTCGGCGCGCGTGCGGCCGAAGCGGTTCCCGGCTGTGCTTGCATGGTCGCAGCCAGCGCCTGCAGGCGCTTGTAGATCACGATCGAGGTCAGGCTCTCGTCGAGCGCGGGGCCCGCTTGATAGGCGACGTGGTAGTAGCCCAGGGATGCGGCGAGCGCGGCCTGGGCCGCCGCCGGGGCGGCAGCGTCCTCGGCGATCGCGACGTCGTGGATGGTCAGGCCGGCGAGCCCGGGATCCTGGCGCGCGAGCGCGGGCTCGAGCGCGTGATCGACGAAGCGCATCACCGGCCACGGCGGCGCGCCGTGGCGCAGCGGATAGACCAGCACGATGTCGCGGTGCGCGAGCGGCGCGGCGAGCGCGAAGCGCTCGTCGAGACGCTGGGTCTCGCTGGCGATGCCGGCCTGGCGCAGGGCCAGGGCCAGATCGGTGGCGATGCCCTGCGGCGCCAGGATGTTGTCGGTTTCCGCGGCCACGCCCTGGATCTCGGCGAAGTCGACGGTCTGGCGCGTCGGCCAGGCCGCGACGTAGAGGATCAGCGGGCCCGGTGCCTGCGTCGGCACGGGTGGACCGCCGCTGGTGGGGGGCTGCGCGCGGCGCGGACCGCGGCTGAGCAGCACCAGCAGCAGCGGCACCAGCCAGATCGCCAGGGCGAAGCCGGCCACCAGCGTCCAGCGGAACGCGTTCGTGCGCGCGGTGCCGCTCATGCGGCGGCCGCGCTCGCGGGGGCGATGGGGTGGACGCGCGCGGCCAGGCGCGGATCCGCGAGCAGCGTGCCGTCATATGCC
>JACDGQ010000335.1 GCA_013821615.1 Planctomycetota bacterium | reverse complement strand
CGCGTGGCCAGGCCCGCGAGCAGCTCGAGGTTGAGCAGGTCGTCGTCGCCCGGCAGGCGGGCGTGGTGCTCGGTGACTTTGCCATCGTCGCTGGCGACGCCGCCCCAGCGTTCGCTGTCGGCGGACAGGAACAGGTCGCCGACCCGCCCCTGGCGCAGGGCGCCCATCACGGTGGCGAGCTCGTTGCTGGCGAGTTCGCTGCCGCGCAGGTGGGCATAGCGCTCGGCGGCCTGCTGGGCCGCCACGGCGAACAGCGGGGCGACGATGCTCCAGGCGCGTTCGTGCATCAGCGCGCGGGGCACGTGCTCCGGATTGCCGGGGATGCCGAGCGCGACCATGTGCGGGTAGCGGTTGACCTCGGCGTAGAGCGGCAGCAGGTAGCCGACCCCGGCGACCACCAGCGGCGCCTGCTCTGCGTGCAGCCGCGCGCACACCACCGCGTCGACGTGGCGGAAATAGCGGGTGATCAGCTCCTTGTCCTGGACCTCGTGGCTGGCGCCGAAATGGCGCACGGCGCCGCCGCCGCTGCTGCCGATGCCGCGCACCCCGCTGGCGTGCTCGCGATCCGGCGCGGGATGGACCTCTGCAGGGACCAGCGGTGCAGCGGGTGTCGAGATCGGGGACAGCGCGAAGCGCGAGCCGACGTGCAGGTTGGCGCCGTCGCGGGTCAGCTCGAGCAGGTGGAACTGCCCATCGCCCGCGAGCAGGGGCATGAGCGGCTTGAGGTGGCAGTGGCGGCTTGCCACCACCTGCTCGCGCAGCGCCTGCGGTGCTTGGAAATGCTCGACACCGGTGGCGGTGGCGTAGATCGCCAAGCCCTCGGTCGGGTGGTCCCACGTGGCCTCCGCGGCGAGCAGCGCGAGCGGTCCGGCGATGATCCGGCCGGCCTGCTCCATGCCGACCAGATCGGCGAGCTGCTGGCGGCCTTCATGGATGAGGTTGCGCAGGCGCACGCGGTCCTGGTGCTTGTCCGGCCCCGCGCGCTGGGTGGTTAAAAGGATCGACAGGGTCATTTCCGGAGCGCGCGCGGCCAGCGCGCGGATGCGCGTGGGATCGATGCCCGGGGTGTGGGCCGGACCGGCCTCGGGCTGCGGGGCGCTGGCGGGCTTGGTGTGCATGGGGGCTCCGGGTCCGGGATGGGGCGAGGCTTCGACCGCGCGTTGCTGAGGTTATTTTCCCGACCCGCGTGGCACCATGGGGTGAGGACCCCATGCCGTCCCGGTGCCGGTCGGCCGATGATCCTGCTCGTCCAGCCCCAGCGCATCACGGCGCTCCTGCCCCGCGGGCGATACATCAGGCGCACTGTGCGTCAGGAGCTGGCCATGCTGAAGGATGCGGATGTGGTGGCCAGGGATCCGGTCTGCGGCGTCCAGGTGGAGCGGGCGACGGCAGCGCACGTCATCATCAGCGGCAAGAAGTTCTTCTTCTGCGGTGAGCGCTGCCGCACGGCCTTTCTCGCCCAGTCCGAGGACACGCCGCACCATGCAGATTATGTGGAGTGAATCCGGCGGACCGCGCGCGTCGACGGGTGTTCATGCGCACTCGGCGCGTCCAGGTGATTATTGATTCCTCGTCATTACCGGTGGGTCCATTGCCAACTCGGGTCTCGTTGATCACAACTGAAAAGACACGATCGAACAAGAGGAACGGAGGACAGCCAAGCGCTGGCGATGCCGTATTTTCCGATGTCGATTTTTCACTGGCTCCCTGTCATCCTCCGTTTCTCCGTTCCTCTTGTTCGATCAGGTTTCGTTTTTCCCGCGATGGACGGGAAGTTTCCACCTCGGACGACGAGGGGCCCGCTTTTTACCGCCAGGACGCCAGGTCGCCAAGCAGAGAAGGGCAGGCGATGAGGGCCCGGAACTCGGGACCGCCTCCATGAGAGCGCGGTGGCCCCACACGCGGCGGGCCGATCCTGCACCCCGCTTCGCGCCGGCACCGGCCCCGCCATATGCGGCGCTGATCAGCTACTTATGCACCGGGCCACGATCGGTGTCCTTCTCGACCACGCCATCCATGCCCGCCATGCCCTTCATCATCGGGCATCCCGGCATGGAGTCCCTGCCCATCTGCATGTGCTGCATCATGTGCCTCGTCATCTCGTCGCCCATCCTCGCCACGCGCGCATCCATGGCCATGCGCTGCTCGTACAGCAGCGTGACGGTGCTGGCCAGGAGGGCCACCTTCTGGCCGTCAGGCGCACTGTTCACCTTGGCGATCTGCTCGGCGAGGACCGCGTCCTGGGCCTTGCGGGCCGTGGTCATCTGCTGCATCTGCTGCTGCATCTCCGTGCAGTGCTGCATCATGGTCGCAGGCGTCATGGGGACGGACTCGGCGGCCGCGGCCCGTGCCGGGGCCAGGAAGGACATGGCCAAGGCCAGGGTGAGGAGCGGGCGGGACACGGTGGGCTTCGTCGCGGGGTGCATGGGCGGTGGTTTCCGTGGTGGTGATGGGCATGAGGTCGAGTGGATGTCTGAGGTCCGTCTGCTGGTGCGCGGCAGGCATTCCGCACGCCATGGTGCGTAGGCCGCGTCGGCTGCGCGGCGCTTCAGCGCTGACCCGGCAGCGGGTGATGCGAGGCGGTCTCGAGATCCGCGTCCCACAGGTAGAACTGCTGGTCCATGGTCTTGCGGTCGCCGGCGAAGCACTCCTGCAGCAGCACCTGCTCGAGGCCGCGCGTGGTGCCGAAATGGTCGCGCACCTCGCGGATGATCCCGGGGATCATGCCAGGGCTCCACAGCGGGTTCTCGCTGTCATCGTGGCGGGTGTGCACGTACGAGAGGATTTGCGCCCCGGTCGGGAAATGCCGGGCCGGAAGTGCGCCGGTGTGCGGGATCTCGCGCACCTGCCTGCCGCCGTCCAGCGGCCAGTAGCGGACATCCACGCAGCCGAGCTCGTTCTCATAGCAGCCGCTGGCGCGGCCCGGACGGTTGCGCAGTTCGTGGTCGAGGAAGATGTACGCGTCGACCGGCGTGCGGTGCTCGCGCAGGCGATCGTCGATGAGGGTGCAGTAGCGGCGCATGGCTCAGTCCTTTCCCGTGTTCATTGCGAGCGTGAGGCGCGCTGCGCCGCGGCCTCGTCGATCCAGTAGCCGGGACGGTCGTAGTGTCCGTGCAGGCCGGTCTCATAGGCGCGCGTCAGCAGCGCCGCCTCGCTGTAGGCGGGCGACGCCTGGATGGCGGCCCTGGTCAGGGCGACGTGGATCTTCGATTCCGGCCAGCTCACGCGCGTGATCCATTGCGGCGCGAGCAGGATCCGCCTGCCGGCGAGCCACGCGCCGGTGTCGATGATCAGGTAGCGGATCGACCAGGTCTCGTCGTCGATGATGAAGTCCTCGACGTGGCCGATGGCGCCGTCGCTGGCCTGGATGTGGTAGCGGCTGACGGTGCGCGTGCTGCGCAGGTGCGCGTCCCAGGCTTTTTCCGCCACCGGCGGCGCGGTGTTGTCGAGGGTCGGATTGGTGAGCGCGCCCCAGGCGTTCACGCCGTACCAGTAGAGCGGCCAGCCGTAGAAGCCGTGGTATGCGGTCTCGAATTGCCGCGACACCGGTTTGTCGTGGTCGATGGGCGGGCTGTCCTCGATCTGCTGGGTGGTCAGGCCGACGATGATGCGCCGGTCCTCGGGGACGATCGAGCGCAGCACATGCGGCGGGATCAGCACCTGGCGGGTCGCCAGCCAGGTGCCGGTCGCAGCGACCAGATAGCGGATGGTCCAGCGCAGGTCGTCGAAGTAGAACTCCTTGACCGTGCCGATCTCACCGTTGAGGGCTTCGAGGGTGTAACCGTTCAGCGTCTTGGCCAGGCAGAGCATGGGACCTCCTCGGGTCGGAATGGCACCATCACTGCTTCCGCTGGGCCGCGCCATGGGGTGAGCACCCCATGGTAGAGCCGGGTCCGGGCGTGATTGTCCTTGTGAATGCCCGATACCGACCAACCGTCATGGCTGCTGGGATGCGCTCACCTCACGGCGAAAACCACATGAAACCCACAACGACGCACTTTCCGCAGCGTTACGCTGATGGGTTGCGCAAGCATCTGTCGGCGAAACCGGGTGCCGGGTCCGGGGCTGCCGGACGGCTGGGTCGGGCGGCCAGCGCCCTCGGCCTGGCGACGCTCGAGATCGCGCGCATCCACGAACGCGCCCTGGTCGCGCTCGATCCCGCCGCCGGCCACGGTGCCCAGGCGCGGCGCGCCGAGTCCTTCTTCGCCGAGGTCATCGGCCCCATCGTCGCGACCTACCGCCCCGCGCGCGAGGGCCGCGTCGACCGGGCGCGCCTGGCAGGGGAGCTCGGCCGGCGCACCGCCGAGCTGGCCGCCGCGAACCGCCAGCTGAAGGCGGGTGTCGCCAAGCACCGCAGCATGGCCGGCGAACTCAAGGCGGGTGGCGTGCGACATGCGCGGCTGCTCAAGGAATCGCTGCGCCTGCAGAAAGATTTCCAGCGCCTGACCCACCAGGCGTTGGCCGCGCAGGAGGCCGAACGGCAGAAGCTCAGCCGCGAGCTCAACGACGAGGTCGCGCAGACCCTGCTGGGGATCAACCTCCGGCTGGTGT
>JACDGQ010000334.1 GCA_013821615.1 Planctomycetota bacterium | reverse complement strand
GCCCCAGCTCGACCAGGTTGTCCGCTACGCCTGGGCGAGCTCGGGCTCGACCCTCCCGGCGGACGGCGGGCCGTTGCTGCCCTACTTGCCGCCCTGCGAACCGATGAAGGCGATCAGCGCGGCCAGGTCCTGGGGCGTGAGGTTGTTCACCAGACCCTCGGGCATGATCGACTTCTCGCTGCGCTCGCGCTTCACGATGTCGCCCTTCTCGAGCACGGTGACGATGCCGGTGATGTTGCGCACCTCGACCGAGTCGCCGCCCTCCTTGGCGACGAAGCCCTCGATGACGTCCTTGTTCTTCATGGTGAAGCGCTGCGATTCGAAACCCTGGGCGATCTTGGCGCTGGGCTTGAGGATCGCCTCGCAGAGATCGGCGGTGCTGTAGCGCGCGGTGATCCCGCCCAGCATCGGCCCCTTGGGCGGCTCCTTCGCCGACAGCGTGTGGCAGATGATGCAGCCCTGCTGCGGGAAGAGGTTGCGGCCCTGCTCCGGCGTGGGTTTCGCGGCGAGCACCGCCGTGACCACGTCCTCGTAGGCCATCTGCCCGATGGTTTTGGACGCGGCGCCAGTGGCCTTGTCCTGGCCGAGCGTGGCGAGGGTCTTCTTGGCGGCGTCGGCCACCGCCGGATTGGCGCTGCCCGCGCTTTCGTGCACCTTGTCAGCGAACTGGGTGGCGTGATTGCGACCGATGACCGTGAGCAGCGAAACCGCCGATTCCGGCTCGGCCCACATGCGCGCGAGTTCCTTGTCGGCGCTCTCCTTCGCGCCCTTCTCCTTGAGCACGGTGCTGGTCGCGGTGTTGACCAGCACGGTCGCGGCCAGGATACGGTTCCCGGGATTGGCGTCGCGGGCGCGCGCGGCGAAATCACCAAGCTTCCTGGCCAAGCGCTGGTCGCGGGTGAATTCCTCCCAGACCGTGGCCAGCACACCCTGCGGTGCGGGCTCGGCCAGGGCGGCGAAGGCGTCGATCACCGGCTTGGCGTCCTTCTCGAAGGTCGCGGACAGCAGGCGGTAGGCGCGCGCGCGCAGCTCTGGGGCCTCGCTGGGCGAGACTGCGATCGCCGAGAGCGCCATGAGCACCTCCGCGGAGTTCGGGGTCTTGCCCGAGACCAGGGTCTGGATCACGTCGAGACGCGACGCGGTGTCGGTGCCGACCTTGGCGAGCATCGCTTCGGTCAGTCCAGGGAAGTTGAGCTTGTGGCGCATCAGCGCGACCACGCAGGCCTTGGCCTCGTCCCCGCCCGCTCCGTCGAAGGCCTGCTTGAGGGCGGTCAGGATCTTGGGGGTCTCCTCCCACGGCTCCGGCTTGTAGATCGGGCCGCTGGTGTCGGGGCGCGTGCCCCACCACATCTTCGGGTCGCTGTAGACCGCCTCCTTGGAAGCGAGGCGGCAGAGCGCCTTGAAGATGCCCAGGCGCAGTGCGGGCTTGGCCGTCGCGAGGCGCGTGATCAGGCCATCGACGACCTTGGGTTCGTACATGGTCTGCAGGGCGCGTAGCGCGCCGGGCTGGACCTTGGTATCGGCGCTGTCCAGGGCGGCCAGGCAGCCGGCGTCGGCCTTGAGGAATTCCAGACCACGCATCGCGACGTGCGCGACGGTGGAATCGGCGTCGGCGGTGGCGGTCAGCAATTCCGGGATGGCCTCGGTCTTGCCGAGGTGCCAGAGGCCGGTGACGGCCTGCAGGCGCACACGCGCGTCCGCGTCGGCGAGTCCGTCGAGGAAGGGCTGCACCGGCACGGCGGCCGCCAGTTTGCGATCTTCGCCCAGGACCTTGAGCACGTACTCATGCAACTCGTCGTGCTTGGCCAGGGGCACCAGCATGGGCACGGCCTTCTCGCCGAGCAGCAGCGTCAGCGTGCACATCGCCGCCACGCGCACGCCCAGGTTGCGGCTGGAGCCGACCAGGGCGATCAACCCTTCGGGGACGCCGGGCTTGGCGCCGCGCACCAGCAGTTCGCGCTGCGCGGCGAAGCGCAGCACGGCGCTCGGCGAGCCGATCTGGGCGACCAGCGCCTGGTCATCGAGTTTGGCCGCGACCGGTGCCGCCGGCGATCTGGCGCCCTTGGGTGTCAGCTGAATGATGTAGCCGACGTTCGGCGAGGTGTAGGTGAAGGTAGCGCCATCCCAGCTCGCCACGTACAGGTGCCCGGACGCGTCGACGTCCATGTCGGTCGGGCGCGTCATCTTGGCGAGTTGCCGGGTCTCGGCCTTGTAGGTCGCGCCGGCGGGGGTGAGCGGGTGCAGGTCGATCTCGCCGCGGCCCCACTCGACGCTGAAGAAGCCGTAGGACCAGTCCTTGGGCAGGGTCGGCTCGTCGATGAATACTGAACCGACCGGCGAGCCGCCGCCGAAGTCGATCATGGTCGGGATGGTCTCGTCGGCGAAGTTGCGGAACAGGATGGGATAGCCCATGTTCGCGCCGAAGGGGTTGAAGCTGAGGCGGTCGTTCCAGTCGTCACCGTCGTTGGTGTTGTCGCGGGTGAGGATGTCCAGGGTCGGACTGATCGCGACCGCGAGGATGTTGCGCGTGCCCCACACCACGCGCTCCATGCCGCTGCCGTCGGGGCGCACGCGCACGATGCCGCCGCCGCGCATGGCCAGGCTCGTGCCGTCCTTGCCGGTCGCCTTGACCGCGCCGTAGTCGCCGACCGCGATGTAGATCCAGCCGTCGATCCCCATGCGGATGCCGTTGGTGGTGTGGTCCGCGCCGCGGAAGTCGAGGCCGAAGCCGAGCCCGGTGATGAGGTCCTCTTCGCGGTTCGCCACGCCGACACCCTTGTCGTCGTGGTAGGCGGTGAGGTTGGGCGGATGCATCACGTACAGGGTGCGCGTGCTGGCGTCCCAGGCCACGCCGCGCGGGCTGTCCATGCTCGCGAAGGTGGTGAAGGTGTCGGCCTTGCCGTCGCCATCGGTGTCGCGGCACATCACCACCCGCCCGCGGCCCGGCTTGCGGTCCAGCGAACCGTTCTGGTCGCAGCCGACCAGCAGGGTGCCATCGGCCGCGGCGCTGATGAAGATCGGGTAGTCGATCTTCGGCGGCGAGGCGAACACCGTGGCGTCGAACTCGCCGGTCGGGTAGGTGACCTTCTTGAGGATGTCGGCATCGCTGAGCGGCGCCTGCGGGCCTTCGGCCGCCATGGCCAGACCAGCCAGGGTGAAGGAGAGGAGGCCGCTGAGGGCGTGCTTGGTGGACATGGTGGAGTGATACCGTGGTGGGGCTGATCGGTTGAGCGTAGGGTTCCCTGGCGGCAATTGAAGTTCCAGGAAGCGTGAAACGGTCGAGGGGGTTGAAACATCGCGCGCGCTGGGAACAGGGTAGAGGGGGATCACAGCCAGGACGGTCCCGTTGGAACCGCTCTTCAGCCTGGGGCGCCAATGGTTTCAGTCAGTTTGACGAGCGGCAGCAGCAGGACCAAGGCGACCAACAGCGGGAGCAGGATGGCCACGACAAGGCCTGCGATGGCGAGCGCTTTCCGGTACCTCATCCCGGCGACGAGCCGCTCCTTCATCATCCAGCCCACGGCCAGGACCAGAAGAAGGTAGTCGGCGTGCCAGGAATGGAGGTCGAGCACCGTTTCGGTCATGCCGGGCAGGACGATCCCCAATTCCTTGTACAGCTGGTTGGCCTGATCCAGTGAGATGATGAGGGCGAGGCCGGTGCCGAACAGGAGGGCCGAGGTGATGATGGTGATGGTCCTCATCGGCGAGCCCCTGTCAGTGACCACGGGCAGACCCTGATTGGTGACGGCACAGCCCACACGATCATCCTCCGACCTGCGCGCCGAGCGGTCCATCGATCCGCACGAACGGCATGAACAGCGCCGCTGCAACCACGACCAGCAGCAGGATGGCGGCGACCAGTCCGGAGATGGCGAGCCCCGTCCGATAGCCCATGCCAGGCAGGTACTTGTCTTTTGCCAACCAGACGAATGCGAGCACCAGGAGGAGGTAGTCGGCGTGCATGCGATGCAGGTCGATGAGGTTTTCCGTGATGCCAGGGAGGGCGATTCCCAGCTCCTTGTAGTGCTGTTCGGCAATGCCCATGAACAGGATGAGGAACAAGCCGATGCCGAACACCAGTGCCACTGAGATGATGGTGACTGTCCGCATGGGGAGTCCGTGCAGCCGAGGGTATGGGGTCGAGGCAGCACAGGAACTGCGATCTGGCGCACGTGAGCAGCGTGGATGATGGAGGCATCGCATTCCGCGTACGGACAATGCGCAGGCAGCGGAGCAGATCGTCAGTGTGCCGAGTGCGCCGACGGCGCGCCCTAAGACCTGCTCATCACCCGCAACTCGGAAGGACGCTGGTGGAGTGGCGACACACGGAGAGGTTGGGGGAATGCCCTCAATCGAGCCCGCGGAGCGGGCGGAAGAAGCCAGCCCAGGGCGTGAGCCCTGCTCATTACCCACAAGTCGCAGCACTCGGATTCCGACCGGCTTATCTGCCCAGTCCTGTCCGAAGCCCGCGGAGCGGGCGGCACAGGCCCAGCCATGTCGCATGCGGTGAAACCCGGTCATGTACGGCGCTCCGCACTGTCCTCATCCACGGTCAGGC
>JACDGQ010000333.1 GCA_013821615.1 Planctomycetota bacterium | reverse complement strand
AGGCCGAGCAGCGTCGACTTGCCGCTGCCGGATGGCCCGACCACCGCCACGCACTCGCCCGCCGCGACGCTGAAGGTGACATCGGCGAGCACGGTGAGCTCGCCGTCGCCGCTGGGGTAGCGCTTGCCGAGCCCCTCGATGACCAGGACGTCGCCCATCAGTGCCCCGCGACCGGCGCGGCCGGCGCCGCGGGTGCGAGCAGGGGCGCGAGGAAATCCTGCACCGCGCGCGCGACCAGGCGGTGGCCCTGCGGGTTGGGGTGGATGCCGTCGGCCAGATTGAGGTGCGCATCGCCGCCGACGCCGACCAGCAGGAACGGCATCAGCGCGAGGTGGTGGCGCTCGGCCACACGCGGATAGATGCCCGCGAAGCGCTCGCGATAGTCGGCACCGTAATTGGTCGGCAGTTGCATGCCGGCGAGGACCACGCGCGCCTGGGCCGCCTGGAAGCGCGTGATCATGGCGTCGAGGTTGGCCTCGCTCGCCGCCGGGTCGAGCCCGCGCAGCCCGTCGTTGCCGCCCAGGCAGATCAGCACCACGTCGGGGTGCGACTTGAGCAGCCACGGCACGCGCGCCAGCCCGCCCGCCGTGGTGTCGCCGGAAACCCCCGCATTGACCACCTTCCAGCGCCCCGGCAGCTGCGCGTCGAGCCCCTGCTGGAGCAGCGCCGGCCACGCCTCGTCCACGTCGACGCCATAGCCCGCCGTCAGGCTGTCGCCGAGGCACACCAGGGTCTCGGCCGCGGCGTTGCGCACGCCCATCAGCAGGATGCAGGCCAGCAGAAGGAGGCGGGGCATAGCGCGACCCTAGGCGGCCTGCGGGCCTTGGGAATGCCTGGGCGGGCAGGGCTCGGCGGAGGTGCGGGGGTTCCCGCGGAGCGCGGCGGTCATAGCCTGCGCGGCATGACCGACGCCATCGCCGCCGCCATCGCCCGCGCCGAAGCGGACTTCCCGGACACCCTCGCCCGGCTCAAGGAGCTGGTGCGCATCCCCTCGTGCAGCTTCCCGGGCTTCGACCATGCGCACCTCGAGCGCAGCGCGCAGGCGTGCGTCGACTGGCTGCTGGCAGCGGGCTATCCGGAGGCGCGCATCGCGCGGCTGCCGGGCGTCTTCCCCTACGTCATCGCCAAGGACCACCGCGCCGGACCGGGCTGCCCGACCCTGCTGCTGTACGCGCACCACGACGTGCAGCCGCCGCTGCGCGAGCATCTGTGGCGCACGCCGGTGTTCGAGCCGACGGAGCGGGACGGCCGGCTCTACGCGCGCGGCGCGGCCGACGACAAGGCCGGCATCGCCATCCACTGCGCCAGCGCCGCGGCATGGAACGCGGTCGCGGGCCGGCCGCCGGTCAACCTGACGGTGGTGATCGAAGGCGAGGAGGAGATCGGCTCCGAGCACTTTTCGCGCTTCCTCGATGCGCACCTGTCCGAGCTGCAGGCCGACTGCCTGGTGATCGCCGACGCCGCCAACTTCGACACCGGCCTGCCCTCGCTGACCACCAGCCTGCGCGGCCTGGTCGGGGTCGAGGTCGAACTCAAGGCGCTGCGCGCGCCGCTGCACTCCGGCATGTGGGGCGGCACCGTGCCCGACGCGGTGCAGGCGCTGTGCCGGTTGATCGCCTCGCTCAGCGATGCGCGCGGCGACATCGCCATCCCCGGGATCTACGAGCGGGTGCGCGCGCTGAACGCCGCCGAGACCGCATCGTACCGGCGCCTGCCCTATGCGCCGGAGCGCTTCGCCGAACAGGCGGGGCTGCTCGCCAGCCCCGGCAATCCCGACGTCGTCGACGTGCACCGCCGCATGTGGCGCTGGCCGTCGCTGTCGGTCAACGCCATCCAGGCCGGCACGCGCGGGCAGACCGGCAACGTGGTGATGGACTCGGCGTGGGCGCGGCTCGGCATCCGCATCGTGCCCGACATGCAGGCCGAGGAGGTCTACGCCGCGCTCGCCGCGCACCTGCGCGCGCACGCGCCGGCCGGCATGGAGCTGACCATCACCCGCCTGGGTGCGAGCACGCCGTGGGGCAGCCCCACCGACCACCCGGTGTTCGCGCGCGCCGCCGCCGCCCTCGAGCGCGGCTTCGGCGTGGCGCCGGTGTTCATCGGCTGCGGCGGCAGCATCCCCTTCGTCGGCGAGATGACCGCCAAGCTCGGCGGCATCCCCGCGCTGCTGACCGGCGTCGAGGACCCGACCTGCGGCGCGCACGCCGAGAACGAATCGCTGCACCTCGGGGATTTCCGCTCGGCGCTCAAGGCGCAGGTGGCGTTGTTCGGGCTGCTGTCGGACGGGCTCGGGGGAGTCCGGAAGTCGGGACTTCCGGACGTCCGGTAGTCAGAGACATAGGTCTACCGGGCCTGCTCCACCGATCTGGCGCGCGCCACGAACCTTTTCGCGGATCTGCTTCCACACGACGCACCCGCAACGAAGCCGACCCGCTCATCCGAGACTTCCGGACCTCCGGACTTCCGGACTTCCGGACCCCGCGGCTGGCAGCGCCCGCCGCAGCATCAGATACCCGAGCAGCCACCACATCGCGAACGCGGCCAGCAGGTGCTTCACAGTGTGCCCGGTGATGACGCCGAGCAGCGCGTAGAACTGGGCGTCGAGCACCTCGCAGAGCTTGGCGATCCCATAGAGCAGCAGCACGATGAGCATGTGCACGCCGCCGGTGTAGCGGCGCGGCAGGAGGATGAGCAGCAACGGGATGGCGAGCATCGGGAAGAACTGCACCAGGCCGTAGAGCCGCAGGTCGCCGTGGCCGGCGGATTCGGTCAACGACCACCACAGCACGCTGATCACGCCGGTCGCGAGCAGCGGCAGGAAGACGGCGCGCGCCACGCGCGGACCGGCGCGGTCGGCGATGACCAGCGTGAACAGCGCCATGAAGACCAGGGTCAACGGCAGGCGGTCGAAGAGCAGACGGCCATCGTCCGGCGCCCAGTGGTACCAGGTCGAACCCACGGCGGTCAGGACCAGCGCAGCGAACGCGGTGAGCGCCGGCCAGCGCTCCCAGGCGGTGGCGAAGCTGGCGAGCGGGCCGACGCGGGCGTGGCGCAGCAGGGCGACCATACCGAGCACGCCGACCACCAGGAAGGGCAGGTTTGAAAGCACGTCGCCGGGGTGCGGGATCCCGCACCAGGTGCGCTGATCGGCGAAGGCGTGGAAACGTTCGTCCTGGGGAACCGGCGCGTGCAGGAAGACGGCCACAGTCGCGAGCGCGCCGAGCGCGGCGATGAGGGCGCAGCGGCGGCGCAGGTCGGGGGGCAGGAGGCGGGCGGCTGAGGGCATGGGTGGCTCCGGTAGGGATCATTTGTTATCTATAGTTTACTAATGAGCAAGGCCCAGCTTCCGCGCGGAATCGAGTCAATAAACGCGGCATCGACCGGGCCCGATCGTGGCCTGCCACATGGCGTGCAGCGCGCCAGCGGAGCAGCCCCTGCCGATGGATTCCCGCCCATGCCCTGGCAAGGTTCCCGCCGTGATCACCAGCGACCCCCTGCGCATCGACGTCGCCCTTGGCGAACGCAGCTATCCCATCGCCATCGCGCCCGGCCTGCTCGACCGCGCCGGAGCGGTGATCCGTCCGCATCTGGCCAGCGACCACGTGCTGGTGGTGGCGGATGAGACGGTGGCGCGGCTGCACGGCGCGCGCCTGGTGGCAGCCTTGGCGGAAGCCGGCATCCGTGCCGATGTGGCGACCTTCCCGGCCGGCGAGACGAGCAAGAGCCTGGACACGGCCGCACGCCTGTGGGAGGCCTGCGCGCGCCACCGCGTCGACCGTCAGGATGCGATCGTCGCGCTCGGCGGCGGCGTCAGCGGCGATCTCGCCGGCTTCGTCGCCGGCTGCTGGATGCGCGGCGTGCGCTTCGTGCAGATCCCGACCACGCTGCTCGCGATGGTCGATTCGAGCGTCGGCGGCAAGACCGGGGTTAACAGCTCAGCGGGCAAGAACCTGGTCGGTGCGTTCAAGCAGCCGGCCTGCGTGCTGATCGATCCCAGCGTGATCGCGACCATGGACGGGCGCGAGTACCGCGCCGGATTGGCGGAGGTGCTGAAGTACGGCGTGATCCGCGATCCCGCCTTCTTCGCCTGGCAGGAAGCGCACGCCGAAGCCTTGGCCGCCGGCGAGGCGGGCGCGGTTGCCGAGGCGGTGGCGGTGAGCTGCCGCATCAAGGCCTGGTACGTGGCCGAGGACGAGACCGAGCAGGGCGTGCGCGCCCACCTCAACTATGGCCACACCTTCGGCCACGCGCTGGAGCGCGAGACCGCCTACAAGATCTACCTCCATGGCGAGGCGGTGGGCATCGGCATGCGCATGGCCGAGCGCTTGGCGCGCGCCCTTGGGCTGCTTGACGACGATGGCTTGGCCAGACGCCAGGACGCCCTGCTTACGCGCTACCGCCTGCCGCTCACGCACCGCGCGGCCGGCGACGCGGCGGCGCTCGCTGCGCGCCTGGCCGGGCACTGCGCCCTGGACAAGAAGGTCGCCGCGGGGCGCACGCGCTTCGTGCTGCCGACCGCGCTCGGCAGCGTGGTGATGCACGAGGCGCCGGCTGCAGCGCTGGTCGA
>JACDGQ010000332.1 GCA_013821615.1 Planctomycetota bacterium | reverse complement strand
AGCCACGCCGGCACCCCCTCCGCGCCCAGCCCGAGCGCCGCGCTGGCGGCGCTCGCCGCGAGCAGCGCAGCGGAAGCTGGCAGGACCTGGACCGGCGCGGCGAGCATGGGCACGGTTGTCCTTCCCGGGCGCTGACGGAGCAAGGCCCACCTGCATGATACCACGTGCTTCCGCGCGGTGCGTCCCCGGCTTCCCTCCCCCCCTCCGCGCCATACCTTCCCCGCAGAGGATCCCCATGCCGCGCACCGCCACCGTGACCCGCAAGACCCGCGAGACCGACATCAGCGCGACCTGGGACCTCGACCACGCCGGTGCGGCGCGCGTCAGCACCGGCATCGGCTTCCTCGACCACATGCTCGAGGCGCTCGGCAAGCATAGCGGCACCACCCTGACGGTGAGCTGCACCGGCGACCTGCACATCGACGGCCACCACACCACCGAGGACGTCGGCATCGTCCTCGGCCAGTGCCTGCGCGAGGCGCTCGGCGAACGCCTCGGCATCGAGCGTTTCGGCCACATCGCCTGCCCGCTCGACGAGGCCCTGGCCACCGCCACGGTCGACATCTCCGGCCGCCCCTACCTGGTCTACGACCTGCGCCCCGAGGCGGCGATGCTCGGCACCTGGGCGACCGAGCTGGTCCCCGAGTTCTTCGGCGGCCTGACCGACAACGCGCGCATCTGCGTGCACCTGCACCAGCTGCACGGCCGCAACAGCCACCACATCGTCGAGGCCGGCTTCAAGGCCTTCGCGCGCGCCCTGCGCCAGGCGATCCGCGTGACGGGGACCGAGCTGCCGAGCACCAAAGGGCTGCTGGCCTGAAGCTCCGCCGGCTGGCGGCCCGGGCGCGCCGCGGCGTGGTTTGCCCGGAGGCGTTCCGCAGCTAGCCTCAGCCAGCGCTGGACCACGGGTGCACTGCGCGGGCTGGTCCGTCACCTGCACCCTTCTGGTAAGCAGCCGCCCAAGGGACGACCCATGCAGCACCTGCGCACCTACGACACCTTGGCGAAGGCCGAAATCGATCGCGGCCTCCTCAGCGCCAACGGCGTCGAGGCGGCGCTCGATGGCTCCGACTCCGCCACGCTCGGCGACGCCCTGCGGCGGGAAGTGCGGCTGCTGGTGCGCGAAGACCAGCACGCGCTGGCGTTGACGATCCTCGCTGACGAGAGCGTGGGACCCGCGGGCGATGTCCAGGTACACCGGGGGACGATGACCGACCTCGAGCGCTTCGCGGTGGTGCTGATCCGCACCATGGGAATGTTCATGATGGTGGGCGGGCTGATTTACATCACCTACATCGGCGAGAACATGACCAGGATCGCGGGGGAGCGCATCGAACTCGTCAATCCCACCCGCGTGAAGGTGATCTGGGAGATCGTGCGCCTGGCCTTCGATCTGGTGGTCGGCGGGGTCATGATCGGCTATGCCGAATCGCTGGCGCGATGCGTCTGCTGGGGCATCGACCGCGGGCGCCGGCCGGCGGGATGAGGCTCGTGCGTGCGTACGCCACCGCGAGCGAGGCCGAACTCGCGCTCGCGCTGCTGCAGGCCAACCGCATCGATGCGCTGCTAGCCGGCGAGCCGGGCGCCGCACCGCAGGAATGGCGCCTGTCCGTGCCGGAGGACCAGTACATCCAGGCTCTCGGCCACCTTACCGATGAGGCCGAGAGCCATGCCGGCTTACCCCAGGCCATCAGGCCCCCCGGCACCGCCCAACGGATCGCGGTCGTGCTGATCCGCGCGGCGGCACTTTTCTTCGTGGTCAATGCGCTGCTCTACCTCGCGGCCATCGGCGAACACGTGTGGCGCGGCGGGGCGACGCCGCCTGCGCCCAATGGCTCGCATAGCGGTGGCATCCAGCAGGACTTCGCGCGCCTCGCCGCGCACGCACTGGTCGGGGGCCTGCTGCTCGCGTACGCTGAGAGCTTGGCCCGGGTCTTCTGCCGCGACCACCCCCCGCGCAGCAAGCGCCAGGACCGTGCGCCGTGAGCGCCGTCCGCGCCACCTGCACCAGCGCCTCCAGCTCCCCGCCTCACCCCACCGTCGCCGGCTCGGCGGGGCGCCGGCGACGCAGGATCGCGGTCGATGGCTGGTCGTATTCGCGGGTCAATCGCGGGTAGATGGCGAGTTCGCGCTCGATCGGGGCGGCGAGCATCGCCCAGTGGCGGACGTAGTCCTCCTGGGCCATGGCGCAGCGCGCGATGCGGCCCTGCCTGAGCGCCTCCTGGAGGAGCGGGCGCTCTTGCCGCCAGTACCAGTCGAGCAGGCAGCAGAAGGCGATGCGCGAGGATGGCGCCAGCAGCGCCGGCAAGCGCAGGATGTGCTCGTGGAGGAGCTGGCACGAGACCACCACGCGCAGCAGCGGCTCGGCGTCCTCGCTGCGCGTCATGGCGCGCTGCACATCGCGCAGGGCGCGGATCTCGAAGGTGATATCGGCCAGCAGCTGGCTGAACGGACCAGCCAGGTCATCGGGGCAGGTGTATGCGGCGTTTGCTTCCACAACTCTGAGTTTAGACAATACGCACTCGTGCTGCAATGCTGCCTGATGATGCATGCGCCAACGATGCAAGGTCTGCATGTGGAGCGCGTTCCTGATGCCGCCGAAAACGTGCGCGTTGATGCGCCGACGCGTTGCTGGCCCCCCTGCGAGCAGACAGGACCTGCCCAGCGCCCGGCTGGCTACTTACGGAGCGCCGCCGCGACCCGCGGACCGACCAGGCCGGCGAGGTCCAGGCCGGCGTCGGCGGTGAGCCGCACCAGGCGCGAACTGATGTGCAGGTGCTCGCTGGATGAAAGCAGCAGCAGGGTCTCGAAGCCGTTGGCGCGGTTGACCATCGCCATGGCCTGCTCGGCCTCGAGGTCGTTGGCGTTGCGCAGTCCGCGCAGCAGCGCGCCCGCGCCAAGCGCGCGCGCCGCCTGCACGGTGGCGCCCTGGTAGGAGACCACGCTGACGTTACGCAGCGTCCCGCAATCGGCGCGCAGCAGCTCAAGGCGCTGCTCGATGGCCAGGTAGGGCGCCTTGTCGGGATTGACCGCGATGCCGACCACCAGCTCGTCGACCAGCGCCGCGGCGCGGCGGATCAGCTCGAGATGGCCGAGGTGCGGCGGATCGAAGCTGCCGGGGTAGAGGGCCTTCATGGTGGTCGAAGATGGCCGCGGGAGGGAGATGGCAAATGCGGGGCTGGCTGATGGCTGATGGCTGATGGCTGATGGCTGATGGCTGATGGCTGATGGCGAAGCCGACGCTTCGCGCCGGCTTCGGAAATTGCGGACGGGCGGATGCCGTTTTCCCCGTCATCGCCCACCAACCACTCGTGGGCGGACACCTGGGTGGGCGCGCTTACCGGATGTCTTCCTCGATGCGCGAGATCAGGTCGGCGGAGAGGATCTCCTCGCCGCCGTCATCGAGGTGGACGATGCGCACGGATTGCAGCACGCCATCCGCATCGGTGCGCTTGGAGAGGATGTAGCACACCAGGCTGCCGCCGTTCTTGAACAGGATGCGGTCGGGGCGGCCGAGATCGGCGGGCGGCTCGACGGCGAGCGAGGACTTCTTTTCCGGTGCGGCGTCGGCGGTCGTGCCGTCGGCGGGCTTCTCGCCCTTGCCATCCTTGCCGTCTTTCCCGTCTTTGCCCTCCTGCTCCTTCTTCTTCTTGGCCTCTTCCAGCTCCTTCAACTTCTTGTCCTGCTCGGCGGACTTCTTCTCAGCGTCTTTCTCCTTGGTGCGCGCGGCCAGCCACTGCCCCCAGGCGGCGCCGGTGTCCGCAGTCGGATAGCCGGGGTAGCCGGCGCTGCGGTTGCGCGAGGTCGGCTGCAGGCCGGTGCGACCGCGCAGCGCGGCGACCGCGGCATCGTGGGCCTGGCGGTCGTCGACGGCGCTGACCAGCAGGGCCAGGACATCGGCGTCGGGCAGCGAGCCGATGGCGCCGATGGCGTCCTTCTTGGCCACGCTGTCGTCGCTGGCCATGGCCTTCTTGAAGGCGGCGGCGGGATCGGCGGCGCCGAGCAGACCCGCCATCAGGGCGAGGAGCAGCAGGCGGAGGGCGGCGATACGCATGGGAATGGCCTCTGGGACTACGCCACGGGGGTGGCGAGCATGTCCTGAGCCAGTTTAGCCGATATTTCCCCTCCGGCCAAGCGCCGGGCGAGGGTCAGGCCCAGCGCCATGGCCGTGCCGGCCGCCTGGCTGGTCACCAGGTTGCCGTCCTCGACCACCGCCTGGTCGAGCCAGGCGCCGACATGGGGTTCGACCTGGGCACGCACCCCGGGGAAGGAGGTGACCCGGCGCCCCTTGCCCAAGCCGTTCGGTACCAAGGCGATGGCGCTGGCGCAGATGATCGCGAGGGTGCGCCCCGAGGCGAGCTGGCGGGCCGCCAGGGCCTGCACGCGTGCATCGTCGCGCATGGTGGTCGCGCTGCCCATGCCGCCGGGCAGGTAGACCAGGTCGAAGGCACGATCGCCCAGCGCATCGAGCGTGGTGTGCGCGCCCAGGGGCAGTCCACGGCTGCCCAGCACCTGCGGCAGCGGCGTGGTGCTGGCGATCAGCACCTGCTGCCCGGCGCGCACCAGC
>JACDGQ010000331.1 GCA_013821615.1 Planctomycetota bacterium | reverse complement strand
TCCCTGGGTGCGGCCCGACCGCTTCACGCGCGGCCTGGCGGGGCTCGCCGCCGGCGACGTGGTCACGCTCATCGACGAGCGCGGCACGCCGCTCGCCGCCGCCCTCGCGGATCCGCAGGCCGAGGTCTGCGCGCGCGTCTTCCACCGCAAACCCGACGCGCGCTTCGACGTCGCCGCCGCCCTGACGCGCGCCTGGGAGCGCCGCGCCGCCCTGCACGTGGATTCCGCCACCGACTGCTACCGGCTGGTGCATGGCGAAGCCGACTTCCTGCCCGGCCTGCGCGTCGAGCGCTATGGCGACGTGGTGGTGGTGCTGGTGCTGGCGGCCTGCGCGGCGCCGCACGTGGCGGCAGCGTGCGCCTGGCTCGTGGAGCGCATGCCCGGTGCGACGGTGGTGGTGCGCGACCATCTCGACGACCTGCGCCGCGAAGACGTGAGCACCCGGCGCATCGACGGCGGCGCCGTGGACCCCGAGACCGTGGTCGTCGCCCGCGAACTCGGCGTACGCTTTCCGCTGCGCCCCTTTGCCGGCCTGGCCACCGGCCTCTACGTCGATCAGCGCGCCACGCGGGTGTGGCTGCGCGCGCAGGTCACGGGCAGGCGCGTGCTCAACCTCTTCGCCTACACCGGCGCCTTCTCGATCAGCCTGCTCGCGGCCGGCGCCGCCAGCGCGGTCGACAGCGACCTCTCGGCCCCCGCACTGGCGCGCGCCAGCGAAGCTGCAGCGCTCAATGGTGTCGCCGACCGCCACCGCATCCTGCACGGCGACTGCCGCACATTGCTGGCGCAGGATCGCGATGACTACGACCTCATCATCTGCGACCCGCCGACCTCGGCGCAGGGTGGCGGCGGGTGGATCCTGCGGCGGGACTACGCCGAGGTGCTGGAACTCGCCTGCCGCCGCCTGGCGCCAGGCGGGCTGCTGGTGGCGTGCTGCAATACGCTGGGTGGGAAACCGTACGATCTCGCGGCGGCGGTGGTGGCGGCGGGTGTCGCAGCAGGCGTCGGGCTTCTTTCCGAAGCGGCACCCCCGCTGAGCGCGGATGTGCCGTTGCTGAGCGGTTTCCCGGAAGGCCGGCCGTACCGGCTGGTGGCGGTACGGCGGCAATGAAGGAGCTTGTGCGATGGGCGGTCCGAGGGGATGCTGAAAACGGCTGCCTCACGTATTCGGAGATCGCTTGGAGAGCGGCCTAGTGGGCCGCATGGCGCCCAGTGCCACAGCCACGCCGAGCTCCGCAGGTGACGCAGGATGCTCAAATCTCACGCCTTGCCCCGTTCATTGCCATCGAGGAGAACCACCGTGAGTGCATCAATGAACATGATCATCATGCTCCGCCCGCGTGTGCTCATCGCGATCACCTTGATCATCTGCACCAGCCAGCGCGCGCTCGCTGCAGACACCGCCCAGCCCATATCCTGGCCCACCCCTCGCCAACAGGGCTTGGCCATCGTCGGGTGGAGTGCCCCAGCCGCAGACGCCGCGGCGCCGGAACTCGATGGCGCGTCACCGCCGCCCGCTGACCTGCGCCTGCCGGTCGGCGGCGATGCTACCTTCCGCCGGCTGGTCCTCGACTGCCCGCGCGCCGGCACCCTGGTGCTGGCCATGGACTGCCCGCGCCCGCTCAAGGCGTGGACGGGCGGTGTGCAGGTCGTCGACGAGTCCCTGGCCTGGCGTGATCCGCAACGGCGGGCGCGCATCGCGCTGATCATGCCGGTCGTGGCAGGCAGACTGACGCTGACCATCCAGGTGGGCGCGCGCTCCATCCACCCCAAGGGCATCGACGATCATTGCCCGTCGCGCCACCGCGCCGAGGTGCTGGCGATGGTCGCCACCGCCATGCCGGACGTGCTGACGGTGGACGCCTCCTTGCAAGACGCGCAGGTCCCGGCCTGCGTGCTACGCTTCCCTGCCGGCCAGTTCCGCAAGGACGGCATGGCCTTCCAGGAGGTCACCATGCGGGCACTGGCCGGTGCGGGAACTGCCGCAGAGCTGCCGCAGCTCGCGACCGCGCTCGGCGCGGGGCTGCCCGTGACCGGAATCTCCGACGACCCGCACGCCCCTGCCGCCAAGGCGCCGGACCTGGACCGCCCCGCGTCGCTGCCGGGTGCGCCGGACTATGTGCCCGTGATGCGCGGTGACCTGCCCCGCCTGCGCGCCGATGGCGGGTTCGAGAGCCGCGCCGAGCCGGCCAGCCAGGTCGCGGTGATCCTGCCGCTGACGGTGAGCGGCCCCCACGGCGCCGTCACCGTCGCCATGCCGGTCTTCGAAGGGCACGGCCGCAACGCGCCGCAGCGCGAGTACCGCACCCTGGCGTGGCCGGGCGCGGAGGCGCTGCTGGCCGCCGTGCCAGAACCGGTGCTGCCCGCGCGGTACGCCGGCTTCCAACGGCTGTACACGCGCTCGTGGCAGATGGTGCTCGAGCTGGTGCGCAGCGCACCCCCCACGAGTGGTCTGCCCAACGCCTACGTCGGCACGGCGCGCAAGACCTTCCTCAACGAGGTCTTCGTGTGGGACAGCTGCTTCACCGCCATGGCCACGGTCTACGGCTGGCGCGCCTTCCCGCACACCGCGACGCTGGACATGCTGTACTCGTTCCAGCAGGACGGCGGCTACATCCCGCGCGAGAGCGCGGTCGCCGACGGCCTGCCGCTGCTCTACGAGCCGGACTTCAGCCCGAACCCGCCGATGCCGGCGGTGGCCGAGCTGGCCTTGGCGCGCCAGACCGGGGACCTCGCCCGCCTGCGCACGGTCTACCCGATCCTGTCCGCCTACCACGCCTGGCTGCGTGCGAACCGCCGTCTGCCGGACGGCACCTACTGGACCACGGGCCTGGCCAACGGCCTCGACAATTCACCGTCGCTGGGCGACGGCTATCCCGACCTCACCGCGCAGATGGCGCACGCCGCGGAGTGCCTGGGGATCATCGCCGACGCGCTCGGACTGCCGGCGGAGGCGGAGGCCTGGCGCAGCGAGCACGACGCCATCGGGGTCGTCTGCAACGCCCGCCTCTGGGATGAGGGCATGCGCTTCTATTCCACCTCGCTCGCGGACGGGAAGCACAACCCGAACAAGGTGGTCACCGGCTTCTGGCCGTTGTGGGCCGGGATCGTGCCGGCGGAGCGCGTCCCCCTGCTCGCCGCGCAGCTCATGGATCCGGCGACCTTCTGGCGCGTGCACCCGGTGCCGTCGCTGGCCGCGGATTCACCGTCCTTCAAGCCCGGCGGCAACTACTGGCTGGGCTCGGTATGGGCGCCGACCGAGACCATGGTCGCGAAGGGCTTCCAGCGGAATGGCCGGCTGGACCTGGCGCGCGCGCTGACGGTGAAGCACCTCGAGGCGATGCTCGCGGTGTTCGACGCCACCGGTTCGATCTGGGAGAACTACGGCAGCGAGAAGCTGGAACGCGGCAACCAGTCCGGCCCGGACTACAGCTGGTCGATCAGCGGACCGATCCGCCTGCTGATCGAGACCCTGCTCGGCGTCGAGGCCGACGCACTGCACCGCACGGTGCGCTGGACGCCGCTGCCGGGCGAGACCAACGGCCTCAAGCGCCTCGCCATGGGCGACGCCACCATCTCGCTGGTGCAGGTCCACGACGATGGCGGCGACCATATCACGGTCAGCACCGACCGGCCGTTCACGCTCGAACTGGTGGATGCGACCGGCAAGGTGACGGTGCATGCGATCGCGGTCGGTGAGACGCGCATCGCGCAGGGCGGGAAGCCTTAGACGCGCACCCAACCGCAACCCACCTGCCTCGAGGACCCGCCATGACCGCGACCGCGAAAAACTACCTGTTCGCCCAGCTGGACGAACTCGAACCACAACGCTGCCCCTGCGGCTGGACACGGCGCGCCTTCGCCACCCCGGACAACACGGTGGCCACCATCCACTACGTGGACATCCAGGCCGACGCGCGCACCCACTACCACACCAAACTGACCGAGATCTACCTGATCCTCGAGGGCGAGGGCTTTATGGAGCTCGACGGCGAGCTCATCCCGGTCAAGCCCCTGAGCACCGTGCTGATCAAACCCGGCTGCCGCCACCGCGCGCTCGGCGCGCTCAAGATCGTCAACATCCCGGTGCCGGCCTTCGATCCCCATGATGAACACTTCGACTGAGCGGTCGGCGCAACCGGCCACCGCAGGATCAGGGATGTCGTTGGCAGCCCTCACCCAAGCGTCCCCGCGCCGCCTGCGCAGCGCGCGGGCGGAGCTGATCCGAGCGCCATGCTGATCGGCGCGGCACGACAGGTCCGCGCTCTTGGGCACGATTTGCAGGCGATGGGCGATGGACGCGCCTGCGCCGAGATCTGCAGCCGGCGCGACGCACTCGCTGGGATTCACACAATGGACGGCGACGGGGTGGCGGGGCCGGGAGCGACTGGCCGGGGAGCATGCGCTGGCGGCGGGCAATTCCTCGCGCCCTTGGAGGCGGTTTCAAAACCATCCCCGTAGCGAGCCTGGCTATCGTCGAGCGCGGCAAGGAAGACGATCCGTTTTGCGCGCAGGCATGGCCGCAGGCCATGTTGAGCAGCGCGAAGCCTCCCTGGAGAGGGACAAAATGGATCGTCTGAC
>JACDGQ010000330.1 GCA_013821615.1 Planctomycetota bacterium | reverse complement strand
GACCTATCGCTGGAAGCGCGGCACGACCAGCGTCGGCAGCGACAGCCCGACCCTGACCATCGCCAATGCCCAGGCCGGTGATGCCGGGTCGTACACTTGCACGGTGAGCAACCCTGCCGGCGCGGCGACATCGCTCGCGGCGACGCTGACCGTCGCCAGCGGTGGCGCCGCGCTCGATCCGCTCATCGCCGCCGCGGCCACGTTCAGCGACGGCGGCGGCAGCTATGGGGGATCCGGAAGCACCGCGGACAAGGCGTACGACGGCAGCACCGCCACCTTCTATGATGCGGCGACAGGGAGCGGCGCCTCCACCGGCATCGACGTCGGCGCGGGCAAGGCGGCCCGGGTCACCGCGATCCGCTTCTGGGCACGCACTGGCTGGAGCCAGCGCATGATCGGCGGCGTGTTCGAAGGCTCGGACAACCCCTCCACCGGCTATGCGACCCTGGCGACGGTGGTCACCGCATCCGATACGGCGTGGACGACGCTGGCGGTCCACGGCGCCGCCCCCTACCGCTACCTGCGCTACCGCGGGCCCGCGAACGGGTCCTGCAACGTGGCCGAGATCGAGTTCCGCGGCGCGCTGGTGGTCGCGTCCCTGTGGACCGACCAGGACCTTGGCACCGCCGTGGCGGGATCGTCCAGCACCGTGAACGGCGTCACCACCGTCAGCGGCGCGGGCGCCGACACCTGGGGCACCGCCGACGCCTGCCGGTTCCTGGCGCAGCCGCTGACCGGTGATGGCAGCATCGTGGCGCACGTACTGTCGATGCAGGACACCGACCCGTGGGCCAAGGCGGGCGTGATGGTGCGCGAGACCACCGCCGGCGGCGCCAAGCACGCGTTCTGCTTCGTGACGCCGGGCAATGGCGCCGCATTCCAGCGTCGTCCAAGCACCGATGGACCGACCTCGCACACCGCTGGAGCACGAAGCGGGTCGCCGCGCTGGCTGCGCGTGGTCCGCACGGGGGCGATGATCGCCGGCTATGAATCCACCGAGGGCACGACCTGGATGCTGGTGGGCACGGCCACCATCAGCATGACCAACCCCGTGCAGATCGGCCTGGCGGTGACCAGCCACGACACCGCCCGCACCTGCACGGCGACCTTCGATCACGTGGTGATCACGCCGAACGGCAGCGGCTGATGTTCGCCGTCAAACCACCAGCGCGGACGGAAGCACCGGAATCATCCCCCATGCAGGACTGGAAAACCCCCATGCGACTTTCCCACCGCATCCTCACCGCGCTGCTGCTCGCCACCCTGATCGGCTGTGGCGGACCGGGCGCCGGCGGCGGCGCGACCGCCGGCAGTGGTGGCACCACCCCACCGCCCAGCGACCACGGTCAGGCGCTCGGCACGCGCGCCGTACCCGGCAGCACCGTCACGGTCGCCAGCGACGGACCACTGCAGGCAGGTGCAGCCGCCCGCTTCCATCTGAGCGTGAGCACACCAGTGCCGGTTCCCCTCGAGGTCAGGGCCTGGATCGGGGGCGCCTATGACCCTGCGATCGTCGGCATCCAGGCGACGCCGGTCGCGATCGGCACCTACGATGTCACGGTGCCGATCCCATCGCCCATCCCCATCGACAGCCATGTGTGGGTCCGCATGGTCTTCGCGGATGGTTCGGTGATCGAGACGGGAAGGGAGGATTTCATGCTCGTGCAGCGATGACGCCTGAACGGAATCATGCTCTTCCGTCGCCTCGGTCGGTTGGAGCCGACGGATCCCGCTCTCTCCGCTGCTCGGTACATGGAGTTGGAGCAGCTTCTCGAGGCGGTCGAACTGGTCCTGCTGCCACGCTGAAAACAGCAACGCCACCGGTGGAACCACCGGTGGCGTCTGGATGCAAGCCGTGTGCGTTGGGGGGTTCAGCGCTTGCTGAACTGGCAGCCGCGGCGGGCCTTGCGCAGGCCGTACTTCTTGCGCTCGACCATGCGGCTGTCGCGGGTCATCAGGCCGTGGCGGCGCAGGGCGGCCTCGGAGGCGGGCTCGGCCTTGATCAGGGCGCGGGCGATGCCGAGGGCCATGGCGCCGACCTGGCCGGTCACGCCGCCACCATCGACGTTGACGAAGATGTCGAAGCGACCGGCGGTCTCGCTGACCTCGAGCGGCTTCTGGGCGAGCTTCTGCAGGCGCTCGACCGGGAAGTATTCCGCGAGTTTGCGGTTGTTGACCATGATCTCACCAGCGCCCGGGGCGATGCGCACGCGCGCGACGCTGGTCTTGCGGCGACCGAGACCCCAAATGAATTCCTTGCCAGCCATGTCAGATCGTCTCCGGAGAGTGAGGTGCCGAGATAAAAGGTCCGCTGAACAGCCGTCCGCGGGGAGGGAGCACCATATGAACCGCCCACTTGCGTCAAGGGCGGATTCTCGGGTCCGGACGGGTTCGGATCGGTCATGGATTCCAGGAGAATGACCAGGCGCTGTTACTGCCACCGCCGCTGGCATTGACCGAGAGGCCGCTGCGCGGGTGCGGATAGAGGGGCGGTCGCGGCGTGCCCGGGAACCCACCGCCGGGAAATCCGCCGACCGGATATACCACGACCGGATAGCCGGGATAACCCGGGTAGGAATTCCCATAACCCGGCCAGTAGTAGGACCTGTAGGGTCGGGAATAGCCCAGGTCGGTCTCGGGATAGAGGTCTGCCGGCGCCCGCGCGACAGCGTCGGCGCGGCGCTGGTCCGCGCGCTCCTTGCGCGCGATCTCCAGATCCTGGTGGCGCTTGACCTCGTCGGCGAGGGTACGTTCGCGCTCGGCCCAGCTGATGAAACCACCGCGGAACAGCACGTCGCCGCGCGCGGTCGCCGCCTCGCCCGGGCGCATCCACACGCCACGGAAGCGCACCATGCCGAGCACTCGGCGCGCCTCCTCATGATCGCGGTCGCGGGCCACCGTCTCATTGGCGAGATCGCGCGCCAAAACCTGGTCGCCCATCGCCTTGGCACGTTCAGCGAGGCGCCACCAAGCGGCTGCGTCGGCTTCGGGACCGAGCTTGGCGCGGTCGGCAAGCAGGGTCTCGGTGTCGCGCTGGCGGGCGCTCTTGCCGTAGGTGACGCGCGTCACCTTATCCTGATCGAAGTGCTGCACCGCGACCATGCCAGCGGCACTGACCTTGAGGTCGAGGAACGTCGCACCGGGGGGCGAGACCACCTCGCCCTCGAGCACGCGCCCATCCTTGAGGTAGACCTCGTCCGCGGACAACGCCGCACTGCAACCGACCACCAGGGCGGCAGCGATCATCAGATACGGGAGAAGCCTGCGCATACCCATGGGCGCCTCTGTTGCTTGCGAGTTGAGCAGTCGGAACTGCAGGAACAAGGGGAAATGCTGCACAATGTGCGCATGTTCCGAGCGATCCGCCACCACGCCTCCGTCGTGTGTGAAGGGGGAAGGGCCCCTCCTGCCGTCCCCTTCCCCCCTCTTGCCGTCCCCTCCCCCCCTTGCCGGGCAGCCCCCGCCAAGCACCGGCAAAAAACAGCCGTGACCGCGCTTGACGTCCATCCTCTATGGGCTTAGGGTGGTCGGCTGACTCACGAACATGCCACCTCCCGCGTTCTTCCTTGGTATCGATGTCGCCCGTTCAGGACTGGGTCTGGTGGTCCTGTCGGGTGACGGGACCCAGCTGGCGGCGCTGCGGCGCGCCTATGGCACCGCGCCGGCGCATGCTCACGACCCGCAGGACTGGTGGCGCGCCGCGCGCACCGGCATCAAGGAGATCCTGCGCCGTGCCAACCTGCGTCCCGAGCAGATCCGCTGCATCGGCGTGAGCGGCGACAGCGATGGCATGGTCGCGCTGGGCAAGGACGGCAAGGTGCTGTGCCCGACGGCGATGGGCGCGGACCAGCGCGCCGAGCCGCAGATCGACCTGCTCAACCGCGCGGTCGGCGCGCGCAACCTGCTCAACCTCGCCAGCGGCACCGCCCATGCCGGCGCCGCCGCGGTCAAGCTGCTGTGGCTGCGCGAGAACGAGAAGCGCGTCTGGCACGACCTGGCGGTGGTGCTGGCCCCCAAGGACTTCCTGCGTTACCGGCTGTGCGAGACCCTGGTCACCGACGCCAACGACGCCTCGGCCTCGCTGCTGTTCAACCCCAAGACGCGCTCGTGGTCGAAGCAGCTCATCACCCTGCTCGACTTCAACCCGGGCTGGCTGCCGGCCCTCAGCAGCGGCCAGCTCATCGCCGGGCGCGTCACCGCGACCGCGGCGCGCGAGGCCGGCCTCCAGGTCGGCACCCCGGTGGTCACCGGCGGCGGTCACGCCGCGGCCACCGCCATCACCGCCGGGGTGCTCTCCCAGGGCACCGCGCTCATCGAACTCGGTGGCGCGGGCGGGCTGTTCGCGCCCACCGCCGAGGCCCTGCGCGACCCCAGCGGCCGCCTCACCACCACCTGCCACTGCCTGGCCGGCACCTGGGCGCTCAGCGCGGGCGATCTCGCCGGCACCGAGGCCATGGAATGGCTGCAGGAGAACGTCTTCGCCAGCGAAGTGGTGCACGCCCGGCGCATCGGCCGCGATCCGCTCGAGCCGCTCACCGAACTCGCCGCCGAGGTCCCCCCGGGCGCCGATGGCCTGGTCTATCT
>JACDGQ010000329.1 GCA_013821615.1 Planctomycetota bacterium | reverse complement strand
CCTCCCCAGTCCGCAGTCGCAGGCGCACGGCGCGCGCTGGCTGCTGCTCCTGCTCTGGATGCTGCCCGTCTGGGCGCCGGCGCCCAGCCCCCTGCTCGCCGCCGAGAGCGCGCCGCCCGCAGCGAACGCCGCCAACACGGAGAATGATGCGCTGCTGGTGCTCATGGCGGCCGAGGCCCCGGCGCGCCAGGCCGCGATCGAGAGCCTTGGGCGCAGCCGCGACATGCGCCTGGTGCCGTTCTTCAAGGACTACAACAGCGGCAACATCTACGGCTGGCAGGGCCGCCTGGTCCTGGTCCCCGACCTCGTCGATGACGGCAATGGCGGCAAGCAGGGCGCGGCGCTCGACCCATTGACCCGTCAGTCGCTGGCTGGCGCGCCGGTCATCGCCAAGGGCGACCTCACCGAGTTGACCATCAGCAACCCGCGCGAGCGCACCTGGGCGCGCGCGGCCATGACCATGCTGAACCTCAGCGATCCCGACGGCGACCGCCGGCTCGCCGCGGTGGTCAAGGCCGGCGACAGCCCGAGCGCCGCCAACCTCGCCGCGCTGCGCGCACTCGCCACGACGGAGGCGAACCCGCGCGTCAGGACGGCGATCATCGAGAGCGAGCTGCTCAATGAGCTCGCCGATACCAACGGCGCCAAGACCGGGACGCCGGCTGGCGACCAGCGCCTTGCTGCGGTGGTGAAGCTCGGGCAGCTGGGCTCGTCGCGCGCGCGCGCGGCGATCCGTGAGATCGCCGCGAAGAAGCCGGACGAGGCGCTGGCCGCGGCCTGCGACTCGGCGCTGCGCGCGATCGAGCGCTGGCAGCAGGTGGCGCGCGGCGTCGGCTACGTGTTCAGCGGCCTGTCGCAGGGCTCGGTGCTGGTGCTGATGGCGCTGGGCCTGTCGATCATCTTCGGGCTGATGGGCGTGATCAACTTGGCGCACGGCGAACTGATGATGATCGGCGCCTACTCCACCTACCTGACCCAGCAGCTGTTCGTGAAGTACGTACCTGCGTCGATGATCGACTGGTACTTCCCGGTGGCCATCCCGGCCTCGTTCATCATTGCGGCGCTGTTCGGCTGGTTGATCGAGCTGCTCGTCATCCGCCACCTCTATGGGCGGCCGCTCGAGACCCTGCTCGCGACCTTCGGCGTGTCGTTGATCCTCACCCAGCTGGTGCGCGTCACCATCGGCGACAACATCGCGGTCAAGAGCCCGTCGTGGCTGCAGGGCGGCGTCGAGGTCATGCAGGACGTGACCCTGCCGTGGAACCGCCTGTTCATCCTGCTCTTCTGCGCGGTCTGCATCGGCCTGATGTACTGGCTGATCGAGCGCACCAAGCTCGGGCTGCTGCTGCGCGCCACCACCCAGAACCGCAACATGGCCGCCGCGCTGGGCGTGCCGACGCGGCGCATCGACGGCTACACCTTCGCGCTGGGCGCGGGCCTGGCCGGTCTGGCCGGCTGCGCGCTGACCCAGATCGGCGGCGTCAGCCCGGGCATGGGCCAGAACTACATCGTCGACTCCTTCCTGGTCGTGGTCACCGGCGGCGTCGGCAAGCTCGCCGGCGCGATCTGGGCGGGCATGGGCCTGGGCTGCCTCAACAAGGTCTTCGAACCGTTCACCGAGTCGGTGTGGGCCAAGGTGCTGATCCTCGCCGCGGTGGTGGTGTTCATGCAGTGGCGTCCCTCCGGGCTGTTCCCGGCGAAAGGACGGCTGGCCGATGCGTGATCCCATGAGATCCCCGCCGCGTGCCGGGCGCTTCGTCCCGCTGCTGGCGCTCGGCGTGCTCACGGTGCTGGTGCCCGGGCTGTATGGCGTCGGCGTGCTCGACATCACCGCGATCAACCAGCTCGGGCGCTTCCTGGCCCTGGCGATCGTCGCGGTCGGCCTCGACCTGGTGTGGGGCTACACCGGCATCCTCTCGCTGTGCCAGGCGATGTTCTTCTGTTTCGGTGGCTACGCGATGGGCATGTACATGGCGATGCACGGGCCGCTCAGCGACAAGGGCGTGCCGCGCGTGCTCACCGAGGTCAGTTCCGACGTCGGCGGCATGACCCTGCCGCTGTTCTGGGAGCCGTTCGGCTCGTTCTGGTTCGCGTTGGGGGCGGTGGTGCTGGTGCCCGGCCTGGCGGCGCTGGCCTTCGGCTGGCTGACCTTCCGCAGCCGCGTACGCGGGGTCTACTTCTCGATCATCACCCAGGCCACCACCATCGCGGTGTGGCTGATCTTCTGCCGCAACGAAACCAAGCTGTGCGGCACCAACGGGCTGAACAAGCTCGAGCAGATGTTCGGCTACAACATGACCACGCCCGGGGCGCGCTTCGCCGCCTACCTGGTGACGGTCGCGGCGCTGGCCGCGACTTGGGCTTTCGCGCGCTGGCTGATCGCCAGCCGCACCGGCCGCGTGTTGGTGGCGATCCGCGACAACGAGAGCCGCCTGCGCTTCGCCGGCTACCAGCCGGTCGCCTACAAGACCTTCATCTTCACCGTCGGCGCGGTGCTCGCCGGCATCGGCGGCGCGCTCTACGTGCCGCAGAACGGCATCATCACTCCGGCGAAGATGGAGGCCATCGAGTCGATCACCATGGTGGTGTGGGTCGCGGTCGGCGGTCGCGGCACGCTCAGCGGCGCAATCATCGGCGCAGTGGTGGTGAACTACCTGCAGAGCGTGCTCACCACGCTCGCCCCCAACGCCTGGCTGTTCGTGCTCGGCGCGATCTTCGTCGCGGTCGTGCTGTTCCTGCCGACCGGCCTGACCGGCCTGTGGGCGCAACTCTTCCCGGCGGGCGGCGGCAAGGTCCCGGACGACGACGCGCGGGCGGACGGCGGAGCGGTGTCCGCCCCCGCGTCGGTCCAGGCCAAGGCGGCACCATGACCACCATCCCCGACCACCAGCCGACGACGCTCTACTCGCCGTCGAAGATGGACCTGGTGCAGATCCAGGACGTGAAGGTGGTGTTCGACGGCTTCAAGGCCCTCGACATCGGCTACTTCGGCGTCGACCGCAATGAGCTGCGCGTGGTCATCGGCCCCAACGGCGCGGGCAAGACCACGCTGTGCGACGTGATCAGCGGCAAGACCAAAGTCACCAGCGGCACGGTGGTGTTCGACGACGTCGACATCACGCACCTGCGTGACACCGACATCGCCGCGCTCGGCGTCGGGCGCAAGTTCCAGACGCCGACGGTGTTCGACAGCCTGACCGTGTACGAGAACATGGAATTGGCCCTGCCGCGGCGCTGGAAGGTGCGGCAGAACATGTTCGGGCGCGAGCGCGCCGAACAGCGCGACGCGATCATGACCATCCTGCAGCGCGTGCACCTCGAGGACGCGGTGCGCACCGAGAGCCGCCATCTCAGCCACGGCCAGCGCCAGTGGCTCGAGATCAGCATGCTGATGGTCGCCAAGCCCAAGCTGCTGCTGGTCGACGAGCCGGCCGCCGGGCTGACCGACAAGGAGACCGCGCTGACCGCCGAGCTGCTCAACGAGCTCAAGGGCAACCACACCATCATCGTCATCGAGCACGACATGGAGTTCGTGCGCGTCCTCAACAGCCGCGTCACGGTGTTCTGCGAGGGCAAGGTGCTGGCCGACGGCACGCTGGAGCAGGTGCAGACCGATCCCGAGGTCATGAAGGCCTATTTGGGACGGGGTAAGGAGCGGGGAAAATGAGTTTCGACTTCAGGTGCGGAGTGCGGAGTGCGGAGTGCGGAGTGCGTGGTTGTGCGGACGTCGTTGATGGCGCGCACCGTTCACCGCGGGACTGCGCACGTTGGGTCACCTGGAGCGCTCCGCGCGCCTCACACTCCGCACGCCGCACGCCGCACTCCGCACCGTTCGGATCCCCCCCATGCTGACCCTGACGGATCTGTGTTATTCCTACGGCGCTGTCAAAGCCGTGAACAAGGTGTCGATGGTGATGCCGGCCGGCCAGATCACCTGCGTGATGGGCCGCAACGGCGTGGGCAAGACCACGCTGATGCGCACCATCATGGGCACCTACCGGGCCGCGTCCGGCGCCATCCGCCTGGGGGAGCGCGACATCACTCCGCTGGCCGCGCACCAGCGCGCCAAGACCGGGGTGGCGCTGGTGCCGCAGGGCCGCGACATCTTCGCCAAGCTGACCGTCGCCGACAACCTGCGCATCGGCCTGGAGGCGCGCACCGACGGCCTGCGCAAGGTGCCGGACGACATCTACGACGTCTTCCCGATCCTCAAGCAGTTCGCCAAGCGCATGGGCGGGGACCTCTCGGGCGGGCAGCAGCAGCAGCTCTCGATCGCGCGCGCCCTGACTGGCGACCCCAAGGTGCTGCTGCTCGATGAGCCGACCGAGGGCATTCAGCCGAATATCATCCAGGACATCGGCGCGGTGCTCAGCCGCCTGGTGACGGAGCGCGGCATGGCGGTGGTGCTGGTCGAGCAGTACCTCGACTTCGTCAAAGAGTTCGGCACGAGCTTCTATATCATGAACCGCGGCCAGGTGGTGGCTTCCGGAGCGACCAGCGAGCTCACCGACGCGCACGTCGCCGAGCACCTCAGCGTCTGAAGCGGGGCTGGACATGATCCCCAGCCTGCGACCATCACCGGCCATGGCGGAGCG
>JACDGQ010000328.1 GCA_013821615.1 Planctomycetota bacterium | reverse complement strand
GGACCGGGTCGTGCCGCAGCGCTGACGATGCCGGTGGTCCAGGCGAGCTGGAGCTCGCCTCTCCCGGCGGTCGCTTATTTCCCGATGGCCTGCGCCTTCGCCACGAATTCCGGCTGGTACCAGCAACCGGCGAAGCGTTTCGCCGCGTCGAGCAGAGCCCGCTTCGCGTCCGGTTTCTTCCCCGCCGCCACCAGCTCGTCCGCCTTGGCGAGCGCCGCGGTGCGATCCGCCTCGAGCAGATCCAGCTGCGCCTGCGCCTGCTTGGCCGGCTCCGACTCGGGCTTGAACGAGGCGATGCGCAGCAGCGGTAACAGCGCCTCGCCGAAGCGCTTGCCCTTGGCGGCGGCCAGCGCCTGCTTGAGGTAGCCGGTCTCGGTCTTGGCGTACCAGTCGGCGTAGGACGTGGTGAAGAACTCGAAGGCGATCTTGTTCTGGCTGTCGACCGTCGCGTGGCCCTCGGGATGATCGACGCTGAGCAGATAGGGGAACTTCAGCGCCGATTTCATTTGTTCGAACACGCCCTTCGAACTCGCCGGCGGTGCGATGTCGTCCTTCATGCCGGTGCCGCAGAATTCCGCGGCGCCGCGCAGCGGCGCCGCGGTCTGGATGACCTTGCCCTGCTCGAGCATGACGAACTGGTTGCAGCCCAGGGTCATCAGCCCGGCGTAGTCGAGCGGGAAGTAGCTGTAGAGTCCGGTGGAGATCTTCGCGCCGCCGGAATGCCCGCCGATGTAGACGCGGTTGGGATCGATCGGCGCCCAGCGCGCGATCACGGATGCGACGTAGACGCTGACCGCCGCGTGCACCTTCCAGGTATCGCCGATCTTGGCGTCCTTGAGCGCGTCGCTGAGGCCGAAGCCGACGACGACATAGCCCGCCGCGTGCGCCTCTTTGACGTAGCCGCCCGCACCGTCGCGGCTGTCCTTGAACTCGGTGATGTTGCCGATGAACAGCGGGTAGCGCCGACCCGCCGCGAGCGTCGCCGGGAAGTAGATCTTCACCGGCACGCTCTGCCCGGCGAGGATCTTCTGGATCGCCGCCGGCTCGGCCTCGAGCTTGTCGTGCGGCCAGCGCCCGGCCATCCAGTCGGCGTACCAGCTCGCGGTCAGCGGCAGCTCGGCCGACACCGTGCCGCCCGTGGCCGTGAACGGCGCCGTGTCCGGCACCGCCAGGTGCCCGATGGTCGGGAACGGTTCATCCGCGCCGCGCAGCACGGCGGCGAACGCGATCAGCAGCAGCGCGCGGAAGACCGGGATGGGATGATGCATGACGCTCTCCAGGTGCTGCAACCATGCGCCATTCGCCACGGTGCGAGCGCGGCTGATCGTGCGCGGGCGCGTCGGGACTCAATCCCCGAATGCCCGGGCGGCGGAGTGCCCGGTCCTCCTGCGGAAGATCCACGCCGTACGACGTGGATTCGAGGTGCGAGGTGCGAGGTGCGAGCTGCGAGCTGCGAGGAAGGCAGGTTCTTTCTGCGACTCGCGGGTTCCGGTATGACCGAGATGCGGCCCACTGGGCAGCTCTCCGTCTCCCAATCCAATATTCCCCCCTTTACAAACGGAGTGCATGCCGTTTTTCTCGCGTCTCGCGTCTCGCGTCTCGCGTCTCGCGTCTCGCGTCTCGCGTCTCGCGTCTCGCGTCTCGCGTCTCGCGTCTCGCGTCTCGCCTCTCGCCTCTCGCCTCTCGCAACTCGCGTCTCGCCTCTCGCAACTCGCAACTCGCAACTCGCAACTCGAAACTCGAAACTCGAAACTCGAAACTCGAAACTCTCAGCCGTTCACCCCGCCTGCCCCCGGAACCCCTGGAACCGCTCCGCCTCCATCGCCTCCAGCCGGTCCGCTGCGATGGTGCGCACGCGCGCCGCGCCCCAAATCTCGCGCAGCCTGGCGAGGGCGGCGGCATTGGGATGGATGCCCCATTCGGCGGCGGGGGTCACGGTCAGCAGCACATCGTTGCCGGTGTGCACCTGGAAGACCACCGGGCAGCGGCCCTGGTTCTCCTTGAGCAGGGTCTCGGTGCCGGTGACGCGCGCCAGGACGGCGTCGGGGGCCAGTTCGCTGGCGTCGATGGCGACGACGATCTCGCGCGTCAGGCGTTCGGCGACCAGGTGCGCGGGCACCACGTCGCTGATCTTCAGGCTGGGCAGCTCCTCGACCTTGGGCTCGTCCGCGCCGCCACCGTCCATGCCGGGCTCGCCCGGTTCCTCGCCGGGCAGCTCGCCTTCTTCGCCGCCGCCGGGCGCGGGGCGCTGCGCGCGCCGCTCGCGGCGCTCGACCGTGCCCGAGAACAGCGCCACCAGGTCGGGCTCGCAATCCGCGCCGAAGCGCTCGTAGGCGCCAGCCTGGGACTCGCCGCGGCGGTTGGCGCCGCCGGGGAAGAGCACACCCTCGAAGCGTCCATACTGGTCTTCCAGGGTCAGCACCGCCATGGTCTTGCCGGTCTTGGTGCGGATCACGCGCTTGCCCAGCACCACCGCAGCGATGGCCGCGGGCGCGCCGGTGGCGAGCGAGGCCAGGTCGCGGGTGCTGTGGCGCGCGACCGGCGCGAGGATGGCGTGGTGCTCGGCCACCGGGTGGCTGCTGATCCAGTAGCCGGTCAGGGCCTTCTCGAAGGCGAGGCGCTCGGAGACCGTCCAGTCGGCGGCGTCACCGTAGCCCTGGGTCTGCTCGCGGAAACCGGCCTCGCTCTCGAAGGTGTCGAACAGCGTCTGCTGGTTCTGGGCGCGCGTGCGCGTCAGGCGATTGCCGCGGTCGAAGGCGCGGTCCTGGGTCTCGAACAGCGCGCGGCGGTTGACGTGCAGGCTGTCGAGCGCGCCGACCTTGATCAGCGATTCGATCACCCGCTTGTTGACCTGGCGGGTGTCGATGCGCTCGCAGATGTCGTAGAGGCTGGCGAAGGGGCCACGCTTCGTCCGCTCCTCGATGAGGTGCGCCGCCGCGCCCTCGCCGACCGCCTTGACGCCGCCGAAGCCGAAGCGGATGGCGTCGCCGACGGCGCTGCGCGCCAGCGCCACCGCCGAACCGGCCGCGGCGTGCGGCACCACCGCCGCTGCGCCCGCGGCCTTGCGCACCAGAGTGAATTCCCAGCCCGATTCGTTGACATCCGGTGGCAGGACCGGGATGCCCGAGGAGCGCAGCTCCTCGACGAACTTGGTCATCTTGTCCTTGTTGTCCATTTCGTAGATCAGGTTCGCGGTCATGAACGCGGCGTAGTGGTTGGCCTTGACGTAGGCGGTCCAGTAGGCGATCAGGCCATAGCAGGCGGAGTGGGACTTGTTGAAGCAGTACGAGGCGAAGCCGAGGATCTTCTCCCACATCTCCTTGCACTTCTTGCGGTCGAACTGGTGATTCGACCACGCGCCCTCGATGAACTTCTCCTCGAGCTTCTTGAGGACGTTGATGTCCTTCTTGCCCATCGCCTTGCGCAGGTCGTCGGCCTCGGCCGGGGTGAAGCCGCACAGCTCGCGGCTGATCGACATCACCTGCTCCTGGTAGATGTAGAGGCCGTAGGTCTCCTTGAGCACGCCCTCCAGCACCGCGTGCGGGTAGTCGACCTTCTGCCGGCCGTGCTTGCGGTCGCAGTAGTCGATGTGCATGTTCGCCATCAGCGGGCCCGGGCGGTAGAGCGCGACCAGCGCGATGAGATCCTCGAAGCGGTCGGGCTTGAGCAGCTTGATCAGCTCCTGGAAGCCGGACGACTCGCACTGGAACACGCCCAGGGTCTCGCCGCGCCCGAGCATCGCGAAGGTCGCGGGATCGTCGAGCGGCACCGTCGCGTAGTCGAGCTCGCCACCGCCGCTGGCGCGCACCACGTCGGCCGCCTTCTTCAAAATCGACATGGTCTTGAGGCCGAGGAAATCCATCTTGAGCAGGCCGCACTTCTCGACCTGGTTCATGTTGTACTGGGTGGCGGGCCGGCCCTTCACCACGCAGATCGGTACGTAATTGCTGACCGCCGCCGGCGCGATGATCACGCCGCACGCGTGCACGCCCAGCGAGCGGCCGAGCTTCTCGAGCTGCAGCGCAGCGTCGAGCACCTGACGGGTGCGCTCGTCGCCGTCGTAGCGCCGCACCATCGCATCGACCGCGCCGAACTCGTTCTTGTCCTTGTCGAGCGGCTTGCGCCCCAGGCACACCTGCAGGTCGTGCTTGCCGGTGGGATCCTCGGGGACCAGATTGGCCAGCTCCTGCGATTCCTCGGGCGTCCAGTGGTAGGCGCGCGCGACGTCCTTGATCGCCATGCGCGCCTTCATCGTGCCGAGCGTCATGATCTGCGTGACCGCGTCGTGGCCGTACTTGCCGGCGACGTACTCGATGACCTCGCCGCGGCGGTCCTTGCAGAAGTCGATGTCGATGTCCGGCATCGATTTGCGGCCTGGATTCAGGAAGCGCTCGAAGAGCAGCCCGTACTTCAGCGGGCACATGTCGGTGATGCCCATGCTGTACGCGACGATCGAGCCCGCCGCCGAGCCGCGCCCGGGCCCGACCGGGATGCCACGGTCCTTGGCCCAGTTGATGAAGTCAGCGACGATCAGGAAGTACGCCGCGAAACCCATCTTGAGGATGGTCTCGAGCTCGAAGGCGAGGCGTGGCGCGACCTCCGGCCCCC
>JACDGQ010000327.1 GCA_013821615.1 Planctomycetota bacterium | reverse complement strand
GATCTGACCACCGGCCGAGTACAACTCGGCGATCCCGGGAAAACAGCAACGCCACGGAACCTTCCGGTTCCGTGGCGTCTTGAGCATCCTGGTCAGCGGCCTGCGCCGCTGCAGTTCACTTCGCGGAAGGTGCCGGCACCAGCGTCTTGGGACCGCCTTCGGCGCCGAGGACCTTGAGCAGCTCGACCTCGAAGATCAGCACCTGGTTGGGGCCGATCGAGGGCGGGGCGTTCTCGCCGTAGGCGAGCTCGCTGGGCACGTACAGGCGCCACTTGTCGCCTTCCTTCATCAGCAGCAGGGCTTCGGTCCAGCCCTTGATCACGCCGCCGACCTGGAACTCGGCGGGACCGCCGTGTTTGGCCGAGGCGTCGAACTCCTTGCCGTCGATCAGGGTGCCACGGTAGTTGACGCTGACCTTGTCGTTGGCGCCCGGGGTCTTGCCGGCGCCGGCGGTGATGACCTCGTATTCGAGGCCGCTGGCGGTGGTCTTGATGCCGGGCTTCTTGCCGTTTTCGGCCAGCCAGGCGACGTTGGTGTCCTTGCGGCCCGCGGCCTTCTTGGCCTCGCGGCCCTGGATTTCCTGCTGGTACTGGCCCATGACCTTGTCGCCCTCGCTCGCGGGGATGATGCTGGGCTTGCCGGCGATGGCGTCGCCGATGCCGGCCTGGACCGAGGCGATGTCGAGGTCGAAGCGCTTGATGGCGTCGGCCATCTGCTGACCAACCAGGTAGCTGGCCTTCTGCTGCAGGGTCCACTCCGCGCCGGCGGCGGCGGTGAGAGCAGGGACGGGTGCGGGTGCGGGCACGGCGGCGGGCTCCTGGGCGAAGACGGTGGTGGCGCAGGAGAGCGCGCAGAGGACGGCGACGAGCGGGCGGAACGGCATGGGACCTCCGGATGAAGGGGCGGGGTGCAGGCAGGCCCGGGCATCCACGCGCCGGTCGCCGGGGAAATGAAGGCGTGGATGATCCAAAGCGTGCCGGGGGGCACAAAGGGAAAATCCCGCCCTGCGACTCTGCTTGAACCCGCAGCACGCTTCCGTCTTGCAGCCATGCTCTGGGATCTAGGGTTGTCGAAGTCCGCAGTCCGGGCCCGCCGGCCGAGGGAACCCGCCATGCTCCGCCGCCTTCCGCCCGCCCTGGCCGCGCTGCTGCTGCTCGCCGCCAGCGCGGGGCATGCCGCCGAGAACATCACCCTGGTGTCGAGCCTGCCGCGCACCGGCAGCGCCAACGTCCAGACCACCTCGCTGGTCAACGGCATCCGTCTGGCGATCGCCGAGGCCGGCGGGACCATCACCGTGGGCGGCACCGCCTACACCCTCACCTACCTGGACTGGGACGACGCCTCGCCCGAGGCCGGCCACTGGGATCCCGCGGTCGAGATCGCCAACGCCAACAAGGCGATCAACGATCCCGACGTGATGGTTTACATCGGCACCTACAACAGTGGCGCGGCCAAGGTCGCGATGCTGCCGCTGAACCAGGCCGGACTGGCCATGGTCAGCCCGGCCAACACCTGGCCGGGCCTGACCAAGCCGGGCGTGGGCGAGGCCAACGAGCCGGAGTGCTACCGCGATCACGGCCGCGTCACCTACTTCCGCGTGGTGCCCGCCGACGACATCCAGGGCCAGGTCGGCGCGCAGTGGGCGAAGGAGCTCGGCGCCGCGTCGGTGTTCGTGCTGCACGACCGCGAACTCTACGGACTGGGCATCGCCAAGATGTTCAGGCTGAACGCCGAGAAGCTCGGGGTGAGGGTGGCCGGCTTCGAGGGGATCGACGGCAAGGCCGCGAACTTCCGTCCGCTGATCAACAAGATCCGCCAATCGGGCGCGCAGCTCGTGTACTTCGGCGGTACCACCGAGACCGGCGCCGGCCAGCTCGCCAAGGACCTCTTCAACGCCGGCGTGCAGGCCAAGCTGATGGGACCCGACGCCTTCTTCAACAAGGCGCTGATGGCCGGCGCCGGCGACAAGGCGCTTGAGGAGCGCGTGCTGGTGACCTTCGGCGGCCTGCCGCCGGAACAGCAGACCGGCAAGGGCAAGGCCTTCGTCGACGCCTACCGCGCCGCCTACCACGGCGAACCGGAAGGTTACGCGATCTACGCCTACGAGAGCGCCAAGGTGGTGCTCGCCGCGCTGGCGAAGGCCGGCAAGAAGGACCGCGCCGCGGTGGTCGCCGCGCTCGCCGGGATGAAGGACTACGATGGCGCCCTCGGCACCTGGTCGTTCGACGCCAATGGTGACACCACCCTCATGGTGATGAGCGGCAACACCGTGCGCGCCGGGCAGTTCGCGTTCGTGAAGCTGTTGGGGAAATGAGCCCGACCGAGGTCGTCCTCCAGCTGCTGGTCACCGGCCTGTCCAACGGCCTGATCATCGCGCTGATCGCCCTCGGCTACACCATGGTCTACGGCATCATCGAGCTCATCAACTTTGCCCACGGCGACCTGATGATGCTCGGCTGCTTCCTGGCCCTGACCCTGGTCGGATTGTGCGGCGGCGAGGCGGCCTCGCCGTGGCTGGTCATCCCGTTGCTGCTGCTCGCGGTGCCGGCTTTCTGCGCCGGGCTGAACTGGACGGTCGACCGCCTCGCCTACCATCCGCTGCGCGCCGCGCCCAAGCTCACCGCGCTGGTCTCGGCGATCGGCGTGTCCTTCATCTTCGTCAACCTCGGGCTGTTCTGGGGCGGCCTGCCGATGGGCGTGTTCGCCGGCGGCACCCAGGCCGCGGCGCAGAAGGACTTCCCCGACCTGATCGGCTACCGCAACCTGCTCGGCACGCAGAGCGGTCTGCAGTTCACCCTCAAGGACGTGCTGGTGGTGGCGGTCACCGTGCCGCTGATGGCCTCGCTCACCTGGTTCGTGCGCCGCACGCGTCTGGGCACAGCGATGCGCGCGGTCGCGCAGGATCCGCTCGCGGCGCGCCTGATGGGCATCGACACCGACCGCGTGATCTCCGCGACCTTCCTCATCGGCGGTGCGCTTGCCGGCGTGGCGAGCGTGGTGTTCGTGCTCGCCAACAACTCGCTGTCCTTCTGGATGGGCTACCGCAACGGCATGGACGCCTTCACCGCCGCGGTGCTCGGCGGCATCGGCAACCTGCCCGGCGCGGTGCTGGGCGGCATCGTCATCGGCCTGGTGCGCGCGACCATGGAGGGCGTGGTGCCGAACGGCGGGGTGTGGAGCAACGCCGTGGTCTTCGGCGTGCTGATCCTGGTGCTCGCCTTCCGGCCTACCGGCCTGCTGGGGTCGCGGGCGCGGGAGAAGGTATGAACCTGGACTGCTGGTGCGGAGTGCGGAGTGCGGGGTGCGGGGTACGGAAGCACCGGCACCCTGGGCTCGCGCGCGCTGCGCGCACCGGCACCAGCGCATGCGCAGCGGTCACTCCGCACTCCGCACTCCGCACTCCGCACCAAAGCACCGGGGTCGTCGCATGACGCCCCGGCAGATCGCTGCGCTCTCTTGCGGGGGATTGGTCCTCCTCCTCCCCGTGATGGAACTGCTGCTGCCCAATGGTTTGAAGATCGGCAGCCTGGTCCCGCCGATCATGATCTTCGCGATCATCGGGCTCGGGCTCAACATCGTGGTCGGCTTCACCGGACTGCTCAACTTGGGTTCAGCGGCGTTCATGGCGATCGGCGCCTACGCCTTCTCGGTGGTCACCTGCCCGGTACACCCCTTCCAGATCGGCTTCTGGGCCGGCCTGGTGGTGGCGACCGCGGTCGGCGCGCTCGCCGGGCTGGTGCTCGGCCTGCCGACGCTGCGCCTGCGCGGCGACTACCTGGCGATCGTCACGCTCGGCTTCGGCGAGATCGTCCAGGACGTGCTCAAGAACCTCGACGCCATCACCAAGGGCACCCAGGGGTTGAACCCGGTGCCGGCCCCGACCCTCGCCGGCTACGCCTTCACCTCGGCCAACTACGCGCCGTGGTACTACCTGCTGCTCGCGCTGCTCGGCGGCACGGTGTGGCTGTGCGCCAATCTGCGCCGCTCGCGCACCGGGCGCACCTGGGTGGCGGTGCGCGAGGACGAGCTCGCGGCGCGCGCCTGCGGCATCGCGGTGGTGCGGGCCAAGCTGCTCGCCTTCAGCCTGGGCGCGGCGCTGTGCGCGGCCGGCGGCGCGCTGTGGGCCAGCCTGCACGGCACCAGCATCGAGCCGGGCTTCTACGACTTCCAGCTCTCGGTGGTGGTGCTGTGCATCGTCATCGTCGGCGGTCTGGGCAGCATCCCCGGCGTGCTGCTCGGGGCGGTGATCATGATCGGCTTCAACAGCATCGTGCTGACCAAGCTCACCGACCTGCTCGCGCGCCATGGCGTCTCCAGCACCAACGTGCTGGCGTCGCCCGGCAACTGGAAGTACCTGGTCTTCGGTCTCGCGCTCATCCTGATGATGCGTTACCGCCCCGCGGGCCTGCTGCCCGCGCGCGAGGTGCGCGACGAGCTGCGCCGCGCGGACGGCGCCACGCCGGAGGCCGCATGAGCGCGCCGGTGCTGGCGGTCGAGGGCCTGACGCTGCGCTTCGGCGGACTCACCGCGGTCGACGGGGTGGGCTTCAGCGTCGCACCGGGCGAGATCTACGCAGTCATCGGACCCAACGGCGCGGGCAAGACCTCGGTGT
>JACDGQ010000326.1 GCA_013821615.1 Planctomycetota bacterium | reverse complement strand
GACCACGGCGGCGCGCGGTGGGTGCGCCAGCCAGGCAGAGCGGGGCGCCGCGCCCGGTCGTCGAACTCGTGGTGCTGTTCCGCCTCGGCGTGGGCTGGATGGCCGAGCACGCGCCGGTGTACGCGGCGGTGTTGGATGGCATCGCGGCGGAGCTGGAGGCGGCCGGCTATGCGCTGCACGTCGCCCAGGGCGATTCGTGGCGGCCGCAAGCGGCGCGCGGTACGTGCGCCGGGCGCATCTTCTTCGGCGCCTGGGAGGCCGGTCAGGAGCCGCCCACCGGCCGTTCGGCGGTGCCGACGGTGTGGGTGATGGGCATGCCGCCGCCAGGCTTCGGCGGCGACCACGTGCAGGTCGATCACGCCGCCATCGGCGAGCTCGCGGCCCGCCATCTGCTCGACCTCGGCCACCGCGCCTGCGCCTATCTGGGCAGCGCCCTGGGCTCGCCCGAATCCGCGATCGGCTACCGCGGCGACGCCTTCGCCAGCCACCTGCAGCGCGGCGGCGCGACCGCGCATCTGCTGCTGCATCCCGGCCTGATCCGCCTGGGCCGCCAGGAGCACCGCCCCGATGCCGGCGTGGTGCGCACGCTGCTGGTGCGCATGCTCGGCCTCAGCCCGCGCCCGACCGCGCTGTTCGTCCAGGCCGACATGGTGGTGCCGGCGGTCTACCGCGCCTGCAAGGAACTCGGCGTGCTGCCGCAACGCGAGGTCGCGGTCATCACCTGCAACAACGAGGGCCGCTACCTGGGTGGGCTGCGGCCCGCACCGCTGGTCATCGACATCCACGCCGGGCACCTCGGCACCCAGGCCGCCCGCACGCTGATCGCGCGCATGCTGCACCCGCACGAACCGGCGCTGCGCCTCACGGTGCGGCCGACCATCGCCGGCTGAGCCGCCGCGGGGAATTTCCAGGCCATTTCCAACGACGCGCTGCGCGGTCCCGGGTATGAGGAATACAGGCCTGCGCCCGACCGGCGCAGCGAAAGGCCACCCGATGCCGTCCCCAGCCCATTCAGCCGCCCGCAGCGTCCGCCACCATCACCGCTGGTGGCTCGGCGCCATGCTGCTCGCCATGCTGAGCGGACCCGCATGTCCCGCTGGTGAGGCCCAGGCCGCGCCCGCGGCCGGCGCACCTGCCGCCCAGGCGGGCGATGAGGCGGCGGCGCGCGAGCTGTTCGGCCTGTGCTGGCTCAGCGACTGCGATCCACGCGAGTTCCGCCGCCCGGGGCGCTGGGAGGTCCTCGGCAAGGTGCGCGCAGCGTTCGACGCCGGCGACTTCGCGGGCGCCATGGAGCAGTTCAAGCGCCACCAGCTCGAGCGCCTGCGCCTCTGCGACGGCTTCGCCGGCTGGGGCGTGGCGCCCGGCCGCCTCGATCCGTGGTCGGTGGGCGAGCCCGGCTGGGCGTGGGTGCACCCGATGATTTCCACCGAGAACGAGGCTGAGCTGCGCCACCGCGCCGACGACCTGCGCCAGGGCTTCATCACCGAGGGCAACCAGCGCATCGCCATCGGCAAGCCGGGCACGGTCGACTGGGCCACGGCGTCCGCCGCGGCCAAGCGCGACGGCAGGGGCCAATGGCCGTTCCGCGTCGAAGCGTTCAATCCGCTGCTCGCCGCCTACGCGCTCAGCGGCGAGCGCGCCTGGCTCGACACCTGGGCCGGCTACGCCGACGACTGGGCGAGCCACCAGCACGACGGTCTGGCCGCCTCGCCCATCGACATGCCCGACGGCTGGAACAACGGCGCCGAGAGCGCCTTCGACGTGTTCCGCCTGCTGCGCGCCGTGGCCATGGTGCCGGGCGGCATCGACGCCGTGCCCGCCGCGACCTTCGCGCGCGTCACGGCGCGGCTGGTGCGCGACTACCTGCCGCTGTCGTACATGTACTACCGCTGCAGCGGCACCAATTGGACCGATGTCGCGGTCGCGCCGCTGGTCGACGCCGCGTTCCTTTTCGACGAATTCCGCTGCGCGCCGCTGCTGCTGCGCGAGGCGCTGCGCCGCCTCGAACTGCTGGTGCCGACGCGCCAGATGCCCGACGGCGTCGACCTCGACGTCACCGCCGGCTATGGCTTCCATTTCCTGACCGGCGCAGCGGGCACCATGGCGCGCCTGGCCGCGCGGCGCAGCGCCATCCCGGAATGGATGCTGCCGGAGTGGGAGCGCACCTGGCGTGCCGCCTTCCCCTACGAGCGCTGGTGCGGCGGCTTGCGCGAGCGCATGCACGATCGCGCGCGCTTCCTGCTCGCCCTGCAGACGGCGCAGGGCGAGATGCCGATCGGCGGCTCGCGCACCGGTCACAACAACTGGTCGCGGCATGCGGCCGAGACCATCTCGGCGCTCATGCCCGAGGCGACCACCGATCCCGATCTAGTCGCGCTGATGGGCCTGGCGGCGGGGCCGCTGACGCGCCCGCCCTCCTTCCAGTCGGACTGCTTCCCGGTGAGCGGCTTCTTTTACCAGCGCCTGGGCTGGCGGCCCGGCGATCCCTATCTGGCCATGCACTGCTCGCCGCATCCGACCGGCGGCGATCTCAGCGACCGCGACAACAACGCCATCGGCCTCAGCGCCTGGGGTGCCGACCTGCTCGACACCGGCGAGGATGGCGCGTACGACCAGCCGCGTTCGCCGCTGCGCGTCGACGGCCAGGAACAGCATTTCCGCGACGGCTACGTCGGCTGGGACCACCGCGCCATCATCGGCCACGATGGCGGTCTGGTGGCGTGGAATGATCCCGCGCCGTGGCGCTGGCACGCCTCGCTGCGCTACGACCTCAGCGAAGGCATCTATGCCGGCCCCTATGCGGGCGGGATCGCCGGGGTCACCCACCAGCGCCTGGTGCTCGCGGTGCGCGCGGCCGGGCTATGGATCGTCATCGACCGCGTGCGCGCCGCTGCGCCGCATGCCTACACCCTCGACTGGTGGCTGCCGATCGCCACCGGCCGCGACCAGGTCTTCACCCTCGAGCAGATCGCCATTGATGAGAAGCAGGGCTCGATCATCACGGCGCGCCCGACCGGTCCGAATGTCAGCTTGCGCCACTTCACTGGTCAACCGCTCGCCTGGGACCGCGCGGAGCGCCACGGCGACCCCAAGAACGGCTACCACACCCACGACATGCTGCGCCTCGGCGCCACCTGGCGCGCGGATGCGCCGAGCGTGGTGGTGACCGCGATCCTGGCGCGCCCGGAACATGGCGCCGACCTCAGTGAGGTGCGCACGGTGAATGGCGCCGGCGCAGTGGGCTTCACGGCGCGCACCGCCGGCGGACTGACCATCAGCTTCCAGGCGGCCAGCGGCGCGCCGGTCGTGCTCACCGCGGGCGCGGCCGGCGCCACCGGCGAGGCATTGCTGCTGGTCGAGGGTCCGGGCGCGGAGCGCAGCGGAATCGCCCTCGGCGCGAGCGCCTTCACCCTGGGCGGAAAGCGCCAGGAGCTGGGCGGCGCCGATGCCGAGTTCGCGCTGGTCGGCGGGGCGCTGACGACGGTCCCCATCCGCACGCCGGTCGAGAACGTGCGCATCGGCCCGGCCGATCGCGATGGCTTCGTCGGCACCCAGGCGGTCACGTTGACCTGCGCGACGCCGGACGTCGACATCCACTACACCATCGACGGCGGCGAGCCGGGGCTGCTCGCGCCGATCTACCATGAGCCGCTGCAGCTGCGCGGCGACGCCACGGTCGAGGCGCGCGCCATCCGCCGCGGCACCACGCGGCTGCCCACCGACCTGGGCTGCCGTGTCGCCTCGCTGGTCGCGCGCGCGGACTTCCACGCGCTCGCGCCGCTGCCGGCCAAGGACGCCAAGACCGCACCGGGGCTGCGCTATGAACGCTTCCTCGGGCGCTGGCAGGACCTGCTGCTGGTGCCCGCGCTCGGGCCGCCCGCGGCGAGCGGACGCAGCGCGCGCCTGTTCGCGCCCGAGAGCCTGGCGCCGGGCACGGTCTCCGCCGTGCGCTACCGCGGCTTCCTGAAGGCGCCGGCTGACGGGCTCTACGTGTTCAGCGCGCCGCCTGAATACTGGCGGCAGAACATCCTCGCCGCCTACGAGCTGCGCGTGGTGGTCGACGGCCAGACCTGGTACCCGGCGACCACGCGCCACGCGCTCGGCACCTGGTCAGTGGCGCTCACCGCCGGGTTGCACCGCTTCGAAGTGTTCTACGGCGACTTCCGTGGCGACATCGGCGAACGTCGCAAGGGGCAGGGGGTGTGGATGGGGGCGGCGCCGCTGCTCGAGCTGTCGGGGCCGGGGATCCCACGTGGGGAGATCGCGGCGGAGCTGTTGAGCGCGGAGCCGTGAGGCGCTAGACCGGCGCCTCGCCGCGCGCCAGCGCGCGGAAGCCGGTGGGTGTCATCCCGGTGCGGCTGCGGAAGGCGGCGCCGAAGCGCTGGCGGTCGTTGAAGCCGCAGGCGCTGGCGGTCGCGGCCACGGCCGCACCGCCAGCGAGCAGCGCCTGGGCGCGCTGGATGCGCTGGCGGTGGATCTCGTCGAGCGGGGTGCGCCCGAGCGCCACGCGGAAGCGGCGCTCGAGCGCGCGCCGCGACACCTGCAATGCGTCCGCCAGCTCCGCCACGGTGTGACCGCCCGCGGTCCCGGCGGCGATGCGCGCCACCGCCGCCGCCACCAGGGC
>JACDGQ010000325.1 GCA_013821615.1 Planctomycetota bacterium | reverse complement strand
GCCCAGACCTCCGGTACGACCGGCGGCGCGGGAAATGGCGCCGGGGGCGCCGCCGGTCAGCAGGGCGGCATGTCGCCGATGATCATCATGGTCATCGGCGTGGCCCTGCTCTTCCTGTTCATGAACCGCTCGAACAAGAAGGAGCAGCGCAAGCGCGATGAGCTGCTCACCGCGATGAAGCCCGGCCACAAGGTCGTGACCATCGGTGGGCTGCACGGCGAGATCGCCGCGGTCGGCGAGACCACCGTCGACGTGCGCGTCGGCGAGCCCGGGTCGGTGCTGACTTTCAACAAGACCGCGATCGCCACCAACGTGACCCTGACCGCCGCGAACGCCGCGGCCGCCGCCACGACCAAGTGAGCGGTGGCGCAGTCCGTTGCCGCGTACCCTCCTTCCCAGCGCCCGCACAGAAAGGGAGCCATGCTCCGTCGCCTGATCATTCTCTCCGTCGTGATCGCCGTCACGCTGTGCCTGCTGTTGGTCAAGAACAAGATGTCCGCCTTCCTCGGCGAGCAGGCGCTCCAGGCGAACGTCACGAAGATTGAGCGTCCCGGCTCGCTCGGACACGTCTATCGGGTGGTCTTCACGGACCTCGCCAGCAACCCCGTCGATGCGACCGCCAACGAAGTCGAAGCGCTCCTCAGGCGTCTCGGGGAATATCGGCGCGAGCCGGCGCTCAAAGTCCAACACGTTCAGGAGATCCCCGGTGACCACACCATCGAAGTGGCCGTCGACCCTTCCGTGGATGAGGAGGTCCTGATCCAACGGATACAAGGGGACCAGTTCAAGCGCCCGAATGAATCACAACCGCTCTTCCACGTAACCCAGGGCATCGATCTGCGTGGCGGCGTCGAATTCGTCTGCCGCCTGCGCAATGATGATGGGCAGAGGGTTCCTGCGGAAGACGACGTGATGAAGATCCTCCGCGAGCGGCTGGATGTGCGTGGGCTCACCGAGCCCCAGGTGACCAAGCTCTCGAATGGGGACGTGCAGATCATCATCCCGGGTGGCACCCAGGCGGACGCGTCGCGGACCCGCAAGGTCCTGGAGGACACCGGCAAGCTGGAATTCCGCGAACTCAAGAAGGTGTTCGGGAACGTGAAGCTGGGCGACCCGGAGTCGCCGGTGGTGAAGGTCGAGGGGGGCGGTTACACCTTCGCGCCTGGGACCCCTCACCAGCGCAGCGACCGCGTCTATCCGGAGCGCACCGATCACGGCGTTGTGCCCAAGCTGTTCTACATGGTCGACAAGGCCGAGGTGACGGGCAGCGACATTAAGGCGGCCTACCAGCGCTTGCAGGACGGCAATAACGTCATGGCCATCGAATTCACCGCGGTGGGCGGCGTCCACAACGAGGCGTTCACCTCGCGCATCAAGAGCTCCGGCCTGAAGGATCCGACGTCCTACACCGGCAAGTTCGCCATCATCTACGACGGAGCGGTGGTGTCAGCGCCGCACGTCGAGGAACCGACCCGCGACAACTGCGTCATCACCGGGAAATTCACCCCGGATGAATTGGAGCGGCTCCAGACGGCGCTCAAGGCTGGTTCATTGGCCGTGACTCCAGAAGTTCTGAGCGAGCGGGTGGTCGGCGCCACGCTCGGCATCGAGACCGTGACCCGCGCGATGCTCTCCATGGGCGCCTCGTTCGTGCTGATCGCGGCCTTCATGGCGCTCTATTACCGCCGCCTGGGCTTCGTGGCCAACCTCTGCCTGCTCGTCACCGGGTTCCTCATCCTCGCGACGCTGTCGATCTTCAGTGCCACCGTCACGCTGCCTGGCCTGGCCGGCCTGGTGCTGACCATCGGCATGGCGGTCGACACCAACATCCTGGTCTTCGAGCGCATCCGCGAGGAGCTGCGCGAGAACAAGGGCCTGCCCTTCGCGATCGAGCGCGGCTACGGCCGCGCCTTCTGGACCATTTTCGACGCCCATCTCACGACCTTCATCACCGCCCTCATCCTCTACTGGGTCGGCTCGGGCCCGGTCAAGGGCTTCGGCCTGTCGCTGATGATCGGCATCGTCGTCAATCTCTTCAGCGGAATCTTCGTCGGCCGCATGCTCACCGACTGGCTGTGCAAGGGCCGTGAGACCGTGACGATGGCCTCGTGGGTTCCCGCGCTGCGCCTGCCCTACGTGCGCCTGCGCCACATCGGCTATGCGTTCTCGATCATCACCGGCCTGTTCGGCGCGGCATGGTTCGCCTTCGGCCACAGCGTCACCGGCGGCGGCTTCGAGCGAAACTTCGACATCGATTTCACCGGCGGCAACATGGTGCAGGTGATCTTCAAGGAGCCCACGACCCTCGGTGACATCGAAAAGCGCTTTGCCGCGCGCCGCAGCGCGAGCAAGCAGGAGGATGTCGCGCTCCTCGACGATCTGCGCATTCAATCATACGTCGCCACAGTCGGGGCGGACAGCGGCCACAGCCGGCAATGGGTCTTCCGCGGACGCGACGAAACCGGTTCCCACCTGGAGACCGAGCGCGACGCCAAGGAGCACGAGCGCATCCAGCTGAAGAACCAGATCGACGACTTCCGCAACCAGTTGCTCCCGAACGAGCCCGAGGCGCGGCGGGTGAACAAGCTGCTCGAGGCCAAGGCGGCCGAGGTCAAGGAGGTCCAGGAGCGCATCGCGGCCCGCACCGAGGCCTTCAAGGCCGAGATCGCCGCCGCCTTCCCGGGCCTTCTCGCTGCCGAGGGCGAGGAGGTGTTAAGCGCCGCCTGGAAAGACGCGACGCTGACCCTGGGGTTGGCCACCCTCGAGACACCGAGTGTGAACCAGACGGCGGAACTGGCCGAGGCCCTGACCCACCGCACGGAACTGACAGCGGCCATCGCCAGCCCGCTCCCCAGCCCCGCGACCGGCATCCAAGTCACAGCGACCTTCCGCCAGGCGCCCGGGGCGCTGGCCAAGGCCGAGCTCAGCGACAAGGTCCTGACCCGGCTCGAGGAGCTCTTCGCCAAGGCCGGTGCGACTCCCGAGCTGGCGCGCGGCCAGGCCAACGCCGCCTTCGCCCTGCTCAAAGGTATCGCTGCGCAGGCGGCGAAGGAGCGCCTGACGGTGGCCAAGCCCTACCCGTCGAGCGAGCACTTCTCGGGTCAGGTCGCCGGGCAGATGAAGGTGCGCGCGCTGGTCGCGGTGGCGCTCAGCCTGATCGCGATCCTCGCCTACGTCGCCGCGCGCTTCGAGTTCCGCTTCGGCATCGGCGCGGTGGTGGCGCTGTTCCACGACGTGGTGCTGACGGTCGGATTGCTCTCGCTGTTCGGCCTGCGCATCGACCTCAACGTCATCGCCGCGCTGCTGACCATCATCGGCTTCTCGATCAACGACACCATCGTCACCTTCGATCGTATCCGCGAGAACCTGCCCAAGCTCGGCAAGACCCTGGCCGAGGTCATCGACATCTCGATCGCCCAGACCATGTCCCGGACGGTGCTGACCTCGGGCACGGTGATCGCGACGGTGGCGATCCTCTACGTCTTCGGCGGCGACGCTCTGCGCCCCTTCACGGCGACCCTGCTCATCGGCTTCACCCTGGGCACCTACTCATCGGTGTTCGTGGCCGCGCCGCTGCTGCTGACCTTCAAGGCCAAGGCCCTGCCGACGCCGGTGCCGGTCGATCCCCACCTGGTCGAGGGCGATGGGCCGGTGGTCGAAGCCAGCCAGGGCTGACACCTCTTCCAAGGCTGCTTGTGCTCGGAATTCCCGCTGACATGCTCCGCTTCCGTCCGTTCCCGTGCAAGCCGCCCCGTGGGCGCCTCCGCACCTTCCGATCGACCCTCCTGGAGACTGATTTTTGGCAATGATGCGACGCCGGAGCCGGCTGCCCCTGCCGCTCCCTGAACAGAGTAATCGTGCCCGGATCAACGATAAGATCCGCGTTCCCTCCGTGCGCCTGATCGATGAGAACGGCGCCCAGGTCGGGGTGGTCAACATCCAGGACGCGCTGTCGAAGGCCCTGGCTGCCGGACTCGACCTGGTCGAGGTCGCCGCCGACGCCCGCCCGCCGGTCTGCCGCATCCAGGACTACAGCAAGTTCCTGTTCGAGCTGCAGAAGAAGGAGCGCCAGGCCAAGGCCAACGCGCACAAGGTCGACACCAAGGAGATCCGCCTGCGCCCCGGCACCGGCGACGGCGATCTCGACATCAAGGGCAAGCACGCCCGCGAGTTCCTCGAGGAGGGCCACAAGGTCGCCATCCTCCTGCAGTTCCGCGGCCGCGAGATGAGCCACAAGGAGCTCGGCCTCGAGATGATCCGCAAGTTCATGACGCGCATCGAGGACATCGCGCGCATGGAGCAGGAGCCCCGCCAGGAGGGCCGGCGCATGATGGCGCTGGTCGTGCCGACGGCGAAGAAGTAGCGCGACCGCAAGGTCGAAGGCGCTGGAAGGGAACCGCTGGAAGGCGGTTCCCTTCGGCGTTTCAAGGAGAGGTGCGAGGCGCGAGGCATAAGACATCAGGTAGGGAAGGTGGACAAGGGGTCGCGGAGGATTCGTCGCACGACTGTCCATGAGCCCGCGGAGCGGGCGGCAGCTATTAGCCCAGGGCGTGAGCCCTGCTCATTACCCACATCTTTCGGTTGCGATCGGCTCTCATTGTCCAGAGCGCCGCAGGCGCGGCCCAATCCCAGCCCA
>JACDGQ010000324.1 GCA_013821615.1 Planctomycetota bacterium | reverse complement strand
GGCGGATGTCGGGCTCGCTGGCGCGTAACAGCTCGCCGAGGCGGGCGAACGCACCGGCGCCGCGCGCGCGGCCGAGGAGCAGCGCGCTGAGCTCGCGCACGCGCCGGTCCGGGTCATGGCTGATGCCCAGCACCAGCTTGGTGCCGTCGTCGCCGCCGATGCTCGCCGCGACCGTCGCGACGCGCACGCGCACCTGCCAGTCGGGATCGTTGGCGAGCACACCCAAGTCGGGCAAAACCTCGGGCCCGCGCCGGATCAGCGCCGCCATCGCCTCGTTGTGGACATCGGCACGCGGATCGGTGATGCCGGCGATCGCCTGCTCCCACGGCTTGCCCTTGCCGGCCTTGGCCTCGGGCAGGGGCCCGACCGCCGCTTTGAGGTCCTTGACCGCCTGGATGACGTCGACGCCCTGAACCGGGGGCGCATCCTCGGCGTGCAGCGCGGGTGCACCGGGCGCAGCGAGCGCTGCGACCAACACGAGGTGGAGGATGCGGGTCGGCATGGCCATGAGCGTATAATGGAGCCGGGAAAACCGTGGCAACCAGCGTCCTGGCAGCAGGTTGGCGGTCCGCAACCGGATACGCTGACAGCTTTGTGGCGCACGCGTCAGCGCTTGCGGCCCACACACTCAGAGGTTATCACCCGCTCCCCACCCGCACGAATCCACGTCGCCCGCGTTCCTGCTTTCCTCCGCCCTTCCGCCCTCCGCCCCTTCCCCGCCTTCCCCTTCCCGCTTCGGAGCATCCCCATGAGCGCGCAATTCGGTACCTGGATCGGCAGCGGCGCGGCCGGCACCTGGAAGCCCCAGATCGATCCCCGCCTGGTCGACGATCCGCGCTTCCCCGCCCTGCTGGCGAGCGCCGCCGACGGGGTCTCCTTCGCCGGCGCGGTGGCGCTGGTCACCGGGGCCAGCGATCCCAACTCGATCGGTTACGCAATCGCCCGCAACCTCGCCAGCGGCGGGGCGAAGGTGGTGATCACCGGCAGCCGCGACCTGCCCCGCATCATCGCCACCGCCGAGCAGCTGGCGCGCGAGGCCGGCGCCGGCGCAGTGCTGCCCGCGCAGGTCAACCAGGGCGACTTCGCCCAGCTCGACGCGCTGCTCGAGCACATCAAGGGCCAGGGCCTGGCGTTCACGCACCTCTTCCCGTTCGCCGCGGTCAACCACCCGGCGCTGTTCGTCGGCATCAAGCCCGAGGACTATGCGCGGGTGTTCTCGGTCAACGTCTTCGGCGTCTACCACCTGGTCGGCAAGCACGCACGCCAGGCGCCGCGCGGCACGCCGTGGTACGTGGTCGTACCGCTGTCGCCCAACGACGGCCGCCTGCAGGGCTCCGGGCTCTACCCGGCGACCAAGCAGGCGCTCATCCCGATCGTCGTGCAGGGCCAGAACGAGGTCGGCGACCGCCGCAACGGGCACTATCTGGGCGTGAGCATCGCCTGGACGCGCTCGGCGCTGATGAGCCAGCTCGACGCCGGCGTCGAGGCCGCCCGCGCCCAGGGGCTGAAGGTCTTCGAGACGCGCGACACCGCCGACGTCTGCACGCTGTGCGGCACCACCGGGGCGCAGGCGCTCAAAGGCACCACCATCGACGCGGCCGGTGGTTTCGGCAAGGTCGACGCGAAGGCCATGGGCAAGGTCTTCGCTGCGCACTAGCGGAGCGGAGCGTCGACCACGCTCGTCACGCCTTGGAGTTCACATGGTCGTCGGCACGGGTGTGAAGTGGAGCGTGCGCGGGCTGGCGCTCGTCTGCCTGCTGCTGGCCGCCGGCGCGGGCACCAGCGCGGCCGCGGAGCAGCTCGGCGCAGAGCGCCGGTCCGCGCTCACCGCCCTGCACCGGGATCTGGTCGCTGCGCGCGACGTGTGGAGCGCGCTGCAGATGGAATCCTTCGCCAGGGCGCGCGGCTTGGCGCTGCCGCCGATGCTTGGCGCATCGCGCATCATCGGCGACCCGCTGTTCGCCTTCCCGATGAGCATCGACCGCTGCTGGGAAGGCAGCGACTGGACCGTGGTGTGGGCCTCCGACCGCCTGTATTTCCTGGGCCTCGACGGCTGCCCGCTGGCCCCATCGCACCTGCTCGGACGGGCGCCGATGCGGGTCGGACTGTCACGCGACGGCCGGCATATCTGCACCATCGACCATGCGGAACACGGTCCCTGGCGGCTGGCGGGCACCCGCCTGAGCGATGGCGCCGCAACCCTGCGCGCCGAGATCCCCGCGCAGGACGGCGACTTCTATGCCAGCGAACCCCTGCTCTCCGATGATGGTGGTTCGACCATGTTCTTCGTCCTGCGCCGCGCCCCCCCGGACGGCCACGACGAGTTCCGCACCATCGTGGTCAGCCCGGGTGGTGTGCAGGTGATCGGCGCAGCACTCGGCGAACTCGGCCTCGGGCCGGCAGGCGCATGGGCGGCGGTCTGGAGCCAGGATTTGAAGCGCTCCGAGCTGCGCACCCAGGGTCGGATCAAGCCCTTCCTCAAGATCGCATGCGGCGGGGGCGCGGCGGCCGGCGGCGATGAGGATGGCGTGCATGTGGTGCGACCGGACGGCAGCCTCGTCGATCTGCCGGCGCCCTTCCCGCTCGGCAAGAACCCCGACCTGCAGTCCGTGGGCGACTGGCTGGTCATCGGCGCGGACGTGGCCGAGGGAGCACAGGTCGCGTTCTACCGCTGGTCCGAGATCGCAGCCGACCCGCGCGCGCCCCCGGTACGGGTGGTCGAGGGCCGCTGCAGCGCGACCAACCGCGATCCGCACGCGCTGTGGTTGTTCCGCGGGCGCGACTACGCGATCGTGGACTGCAGCGGCGCGACGCTGCGCATCACCCCGCTCGGCGTCGCGGCGGAAACCATCCAGATGATCAACGACGAGTTCGACCGCTGCCTGGTCCGCTACGCGGGCGGCGTCCTGATCTGCGACCCGGCCGGCGCCGAGCTGTGGCGCGGCGCATGCAACGGCTGGTATCTCATCACCCGCGACCTGCTGGTGATCCGCCGCGACCGCGATGCGCAAGCGCCGCATCAGCTGGTGCGCCTCGCGCGCGATCCGCGCGAGCGTGCGGAACTGCCGCTGCCCCTCGACAAGCGCGCCTGGCGGCTGCTCTACGACCACACCCACGACATCATCAGCGCGCACTGCGACCATGCCTGGGAGCGCATCGATCCGCGTAGCGGCCGCGTGGTGCCGCACGCGGAAACCGACGAGCCGCCCTTCGAGAGCATCACCGAGCGCGCCGGTCGCCGGGTGGTCGCCGCCGCGCGGCTGCGCGCGCGTGGGCCGGCGCCGGAACGCGTCGAAGTGCGCCTGCTCTGCGCCGATGCGTGGCAGGACGCGGGCACGACCACCATCATCGGCGCCAGCGGCCACCTGCTCACTTTCGACGCCAACGGCCAGTGGGGCGACCATGGCTCCTTCGCCAGCGCCATGCGCCTGGGCATCGATTCGCGCGGCCGCCTGGCGCTGGCGGAGCACGGCATGGTCTACCTGGGCTCCATCGTACCCACCGGAGCACGGCTCACGCTGGTGAAGGATGCCACGGTCATGATGGATGACCTGCCGGCCGGCGACTGGCAGGTGCAGCGCGACGGGACCTACACCCCGCCCGGCGGCAGGGCGCTGCGCTGGGACGAGACGGCCATCTCGCACCCGCTCACCCTGCGCGCCCCGACCCGCGGCGCGCTGCTCGCGGTCACGGCGAGCGCGATCCTCGCCTTGACGCCGGCGGCGGCCACGCAGCTGGGGCGGCCCGTGGAGACGCGATGACCGCCCGCGCCCCGGATCCCTTCATCGGCTTCAACAATGGGCAGCTGCGCTTCGATGCGCTGCTGGGGCGCGGGGCCATGGGCGCGGTCTATCGCGGTCGCCAGCTCGGCCTCGACCGCGAGGTGGCGATCAAGATCATCATGCCGCACCTCGCGGACGATCAGCAGTACCTGGAGCGCTTCCGCCGCGAGGCGCAGGCGCTGGGGCGGCAGGTCCACCCGCACATCATCACCTGCCACGACGTCGGCCCGTGCGTGGGGCCGGACGGTGGCACGGTGATCGCCATGGTCCTCGAGTTCGTCGACGGCGCGAGCCTGGGTGAGCTCATGCAGCGCGGGCGCCTGACGGTGCGCGCCGTCCTCGAACTGCACGCGCAGGCGGCGAGCGGCCTGGCCGCGGCGCACCGGCTCGGCATCATCCACCGCGACATCAAACCCGACAACATCATGGTCACGCGCACGGGCGCCGCCAAGCTCGCGGACTTCGGTTTGGCGCGGCACGACGACTCGGCGACCATGACCACCAGCGGCACCATGCTGGGCAGCCCCGCGTACATGTCGCCAGAGGCGTGCCGCGGAGAGCGCGTCGGCGCGCGCGGCGACCTCTACAGCCTGGGCTGCTCGCTGTTCCACGCCCTGACCGGCCGCACCCCCTACGAGACCAGCAACAGCTTCGCCGCGATCCGCCACCACACCTCGTCGCCGATTCCCGACATCCGCGACCGCCGGCCCGACCTGGCCGGCCTCGATCCCATCCTCAAGCGGCTGCTCGCCAAGGCGGAGGACGGGCGCCCGGCGGATGCCGCGTTGGTGGCCAGGGAGCTCGCCGACCTCGCCCGCGCGCTGCCGGAGGGCGCGCTGGCGGGCCGGCTGGACCCCAC
>JACDGQ010000323.1 GCA_013821615.1 Planctomycetota bacterium | reverse complement strand
GCGCCGAGCAGCGCCCCGCCCGCGAGCAGCGGGGTGATGAGCGCGGCGAGGCAGGCGGACAGTCGGGTCATGGGCGCGGCTCCGGAACGCGGGACGGGTCGGGAAGATCTCATGGGTGCACCTCAACCGGCGGCGCGACGTGCCCAGCCGGCGACGCGTGTTCCGCCAGCGGCCCGACCGGCTCGTCGTTGTGCGAGACCAGCTTGCCACCGACCAGCTTGCGGATGACCACGTAGAACACCGGGGTCAGCACCAGGCCGAACACCGTCACGCCGATCATGCCGGCGAACACCGCGACACCCGTGGCCTTGCGCAGCTCGGCGCCGGCTCCGCTCGCCAGCACCAGCGGCAGCACGCCGAAGATGAAGGCCAGCGAGGTCATCAGGATCGGGCGCAGGCGCAGGCGGCAGGCCTCGAGCGCGGCGGCGAGCGGCGTCAGGCCGCGCAGCACCTCCGCCTCCTTGGCGAACTCGACGATCAGGATGGCGTTCTTGCAGGCCAGGCCGACCAGCACCACCAGCCCGATCTGGGTCATGATGTTGTTGTCGCCGAGTCCCGGCAGAATGTGGCCCGCGATGCCGACGCCGAGCAGCGCCGAGAGCAGACACATCGGCACGATCAGCACGATCGCCATGGGCAGCGACAGGCTCTCGTAGAACGCGGCTAGCACCAGGATGGCGAGCAGCACGCACATCGGGAAGACGTACACCGCGGTGTTGCCAGCGAGGATCTGCTGGTAGGTGATCTCGGTCCACTCGTAGGTGATGCCGCGCGGCAGGTGGCCGAGGATCTCCTCCATCTTGGCCTTGGCCTCGTCACCACTGACCCCCGGGGCGGCTTCACCCTGCAGGTCGATCGCCGGGTAGGTGTTGTACTGCATCGCGCGCTCGGGACCGGCGGTCTCGCGCACCGTGATGTAGGACGCCAACGGCACCATCTCGCCCGCGGCGTTGCGGATCTTGATGCGGTTGAAGTCGGCGTTCTTGAGGCGGAACTGCGCGTCACCCTGCAGGTTGACCTGCCAGGTGCGCCCGAACTTGTTGAAGTCGTTGGCGTAGATCGTGCCGAAGTAGCCCTGCAGCGCGTCGAAGACGTCGTTCAGGTGCATGCCCTGGGCGATGACCTTCTCCCGGTCGATGTCGACAGCCACGCGCGGCACGCTCAATGTCGACAACGTCAGGGTGTGCATCGGATCGAACTTGCCGCTCTGACGCGCCTCGGCGAGCACCGCCTGGGTGGCGGCGAAGACCGCATCAGCGCCGAGGCCGCCGCGATCCTCGAGGAACAGCTTGAAGCCGCCGGAGGTGCCGAGACCGAGGATCGGCGGCGGATTGAGCGCCAGCACCAGAGCGTCGGTGATGCCGAAGAATGGGCCCTGCAGCTGGTGAGCGACCATCTCGCCGTAGCCGGCATTCCCGAGTTCCTTGCGCTTGTCGTAGTCCTTGAGGCGCACGAACACGATGCCGGTGTTGGGGCTGTTGGTGAAGCCGTTGAAAGACAGGCCGGGGAAGGCGACGGCGCCGTCCACCGCCGGGTTCTGCATGGCGATCTCGCCCATCTGGCGGATGACCTTCTCGGTGCGGTCGAGCGAGGCGCCGTTGGGCAGGATGGCGACGCAGATCAGGTAGCCCTTGTCCTGGGCCGGCACGAAGCTGGTCGGCGTCACCGAGAAGCGCTGCCAGGTCAGCAGCAGCAGACCGCCGTAGACCAGCAGGGCGATGGCGCTGAAGCGCACCATGCGCCGCGTCAGGCCGACGTAGCCGTTGGCGGAGGCCTTGAAGGCGCGGTTGAAGAGGTTGAAGAACCAGCCGAACAGCAGGTTGATCAGGCGCGTGAGCAGGTCGGGCTTGGCGCCGTGCGGCTTGAGCAGCAGCGCGGCCAGGGCCGGGCTGAGGGTCAGCGAGTTGAACGCCGAGATCACCGTCGAGATGGCGATGGTCAGGGCGAACTGCTGGAAGAAGCGCCCGGACAGGCCGCTGATGAAGGCGGTCGGGATGAACACCGAGCACAGCACCAGCGCGGTGGCCAGGATCGGGCCCGAGACCTCGCGCATCGCCTGGCGCGTCGCGTCGCGCGGGGTCAGGCCATTGGCGATGTTGCGCTCGACATTCTCGACCACGACGATGGCGTCGTCGACGACGATGCCGATGGCCAGCACCAGACCGAACAGCGACAGCGCGTTGATCGAGAAACCGAAGGCCGACATCACCGCGAAGGTGCCGATGATCGACACCGGCACGGCGATCAGCGGGATCACCGAGGCGCGCCAGGTCTGCAGGAAGACGATCACCACGATCACCACCAGGATGATCGCCTCGATCAGGGTGTGGACCACCGCCTCGATCGAGGCGCGGATGAACTGCGTGGGATCGTAGACGATCTCGTAGGTGATGCCCTTGGGGAAGCTCGCCGACAGCTCCTTCATCTTGGCGCGCACGGCGTTCGAGACGTCGAGGGCGTTGGAATCCGGGCTCTGGATGATCGGCAGCGCGGTCGCGATGCCCATGCCGGAGGTGGAACCGTCCTCCCGCTTGATCGCGAGCAGGCTGCGCAGGGCGTAGGTGTTGGCGCCGAGCTCGACGCGCGCGACGTCCTTGAGGCGCACCAGCTGGCCGGTGGCGCCGCGGCGCACGATGATCTGCTCGAACTGCGAAACCTCGGTAAGGCGGCCCTGGGTGGTGATGGTGACCTCGAACGAGGTGGCGCGATCGACCGGCTGCTGGGCGAGGGTGCCCGGCGCGATCTGCACGTTCTGCTCGCGGATCGCCGCGGCGACGTCCTGCGGCTCGAGCTTGCGCGACGCCATCTTCTCGGGGTCGAGCCAGATGCGCATGCTGTACTCGCCGGCGCCGAACACCGGCACGTCGCTGATGCCGGGCAGGCGCGCGAGCTGGTCCTTCACGTAAAGGCGCGCGTAGTTGGACAGGGTCAGCATGTCGACGCTGCTGTCCGGCGACTGCAGGTGGACGACCATCAGCAGGTTGCGCGTGGCCTTGTTCGAGGTCACGCCCAGGCGGCGCACCTCTTCGGGCAGGCGCGGGGTGGCGCGCTGCACGCGGTTCTGCACCTCGACCAGCGCCTTGTCGAGATCGGTGCCGATCTTGAAGGTCAGGGTCAGCTGCATGGTGCCGTCGGGCGTGCTCTGCGAGAACAGGTAGATCATCCCGTCGATGCCGGTCATCTGCTGTTCGAGCGGCCCGGCGACGGTGGCGGCGATGGTCTCGGGGTTGGCGCCCGGGTAGTTGGCGTTGATCGCGATGGTCGGCGGCACTACCTCCGGGTATTCGCTGACCGGCAGGCGGAAGATCGACAGCGCGCCGAGCAGCACGATGACCGCCGACAGCACCGTCGCGAAAATCGGACGGTCGATGAAGTATTGCGGCAGTCTCACGTCATTTCCCTTCCGCGACGGGCTTCGCGTCGCCAGGCTTGGCGTCCGCGGGCTTCGGATCAGCAACCGCGGGCTTCGGATCCGCGACCTTGGGATCGGTCGGCTTGGCGTCAGCGGGCGCGGCGGGACCAGGCTTGGCGGGCGGGGCGCCAGCGGCGCCGGCCGGCGTGCTCTCGTTCTCTCCGGTCTCCATCGACGCGGGCAGCGGCATCACTGGCATGCCCGGAAAGAAGATCTTCGACAGGTTGTTGACCGCGATGGTGTCGGTCTCTATCAGACCGCTGTCCACGACGCGCAATTGACCCGCACTCTCGCCGAGTCTGACCGGGCGGACCTGCGTCGAACCGTCAGCTCCCACCACCACGACCGTGCGGGTGGTGAGCTGCGACTGCACGGCGCGCTCGTTGATCAGCAGCACCGGGCGCGGCGCCGCGATCTCGAGCTGGATGCGGGCATAGGCGCCGGAGACCAGCGCGCGGTCGGCGTTGGCCAGGCGCGCGCGCACGCGGATCGAGCCGCTCGCGCTGTCGATCTGGTTGTCGACGAAGGCGACGTCGCCGTGGTGCGGATAGCCGGACTCGCCAGCCAGACCGACCGCCACCGGCACCGCCGGGCCGCCGCTGGCCGCGGCGCGCAGGCGCGCGCCGATCGCGTTCCAGGTGGTCTCGTCGAGGTCGAAGACCGCGTAGACCGGGTCAATGGTGACGATGGTCGCGATCAAGGTCGCCGGCACCGGCCCGCCGCCCTGGACGAGGTTGCCGGTGGTGGTCGCGACCTTGCCGATGCGCCCGCTGACCGGTGCCGTGACCTTGGTGTAGCCCAGGTCGAGCTGGGCCGAGACCAGTGTGGCCTTGGCCGCGGCGACCTCCGCCTCGCCGGTCTTCACCGCCGCGGAGGCGTCGTCGAAGGCCTGCTGCGAGACGATTTTCTGCTCGACCAGGTTCTTGGCGCGGCCGAACAGGATGTGCGCCTGGTCGAGGTGCGAGGCGGCGCGCGCTACGTCGGCCTCGGCCTTGGCGGCGTTGGCGACGAACACGCGCTGATCGATCTCCAGGATGACGTCGCCGACCTTCACTTCGGCGCCATCGCTGACCAGGACGCGGTCGACGACCCCGCTGACGCGCGGGCGCAGTTCGACGGTCTCGACCGCCTCGAGGCGGCCGGTCATCTCACGCACCACCGGCAGGTCGCGCTTGAGCGGCGCGGCGACGCCGACCGGCGGCGGCGGCATGCCGCCCCCGGCGCCGTGCGCCTC
>JACDGQ010000322.1 GCA_013821615.1 Planctomycetota bacterium | reverse complement strand
CTCGGCGACCTCGAAGGCCGGCTGGGCAGCGTCGAAGGCGTCCTGGGCGGTCGCCAGGCGCGCCTGCCACGCCGCGTCGGGCGGCGGCAGCACCACCGGCGCAGGGAGTTCGAAGCGGATCGCCGGCGGCGTGTCGACGCCGGCGATGGTCAAGGTCACGTGCTCGGCATCGAGACCGACCGGCAGGCCGCTGACCACATCGTCGCCGACCGGCAGCGTGCCGGCGCGCTCCACCAGCGCCCCGTCCGGACCGATGGTGATGCGCACGATCGGCAGATCGGCGGACATGACGGGGGCGGCGGCCAGGGCGAGGAGCCCAAAGCGCAGGAGATGGTGGCGGAGCATGGCGGACGAACGCCACGCACTGGCGATGGTTCACGAGACAACGGAGGCCCGCAGCACGGTGTGCAGCGGGCCTCCCGAAGAGCCTGCGTCTCGCGTTCGCCCCTGCGCCCTAGAGTCACGGCCGCGGCGGGCGAGCGCCCGCCGGCTCAGCCGCCAGAAGCGCCCTGCGCGCTGGCGCGCTGCGCCGTGGCGCCGAAGACGCGGTCGAGGTCCTCGTAGACCCGGCTCAACCAGATCTTCACGCGCTGCCGCTCGAGCAGACCGAGCTGCTGGTCGCCGCTGCGCACGTTGATCGCGGCCCAGAAGCTGGCGTCGTGCAGGTCGATCTTGCGCATCGAGCCCTCGTGCAGGCGGCGCAGCTCGATAATGGTCGCCTGGTGGTCGAGCGCGATGCGCTTGGCCGCCGAGGCGTGGAAGGCGGCGAAGTCGGCGCCGCGGCCGTGGTTGAGCACCACCACGTACGAGACGCTGCGCCCGAAGGTCGTGACCAGCCGCTCGAGCATCGCCACCGAATCCATGCCGTCGTCCATGACGTGCCAGAAGCGCACCGGCAGGCCGGCCTCGCCGAGCAGTTCGAACAGGCCGGAGTCCTCGCACCAGCGCTGCAGCGGCGCCAGGGTCTGGGCGGCGAGGTCGACCAGGATCTGGCGATCCGGCGCAGCCACCGCAGCTTCGGCGACGGCGTCGAGGCTGGCGAAGTCGTCGATCACCACCGGGCTGGCGAAGTCGGCGTAGAAGCGCCGGAAGGTGGCGTGCGAGCGGTCGGTGTCGAAGCCCACGAAGGGCAGGTCGCGGTCGATGAAGTACTGGGCGACGAGGCGCGCCATCACCGACTTGCCGACGCCACCTTTTTCGCCGCCGATGAGATTGAACGCTTTGGCCATGGGATGTGCTCCAGGCGCCAGGATCGTTCCCGCGCCGACGTTGGGATGGTTATAAAATGTAGCAGATGGCTGGTGGCTGGTGGCTGGTGGCTGATGGCTGATGGCTGACGGCTGACGGCTGACGGCTTTCGCGATGCGCGGCGCCACATGATCTTGCCACCACTGTAAGGCAAGGATCTATCAGCTATCAGCCATCAGCCATCAGCCATCAGCTTTCAGCCATCAGCGCTCTTCCTGATCCCTTCATTCCTGCGCCACCACCACATCGCCATCGCCGATCACCAGCGCCTGGCAGGCGAGGCGCTCGCCACCATCGCTGTCCGGCAGCAGCGCCTGTTCCGCCTCGCCCATCGGTGCGAGGTGCGCACGCCCCGCGCGGATCTGCACGCGGCACGTACCGCACGAGCCGCCCATGCACAGGTACTGGATGTCCGCCTGCGCGGACAGCAGCAGCGCGAGCAGGTCGTGGCCCGGCGTGGCCGGGACCACGGTGTCGCCGAACACCACGCGCGGCGTGCGCACGCTAGCCCAGGACCAGGTTCACGATCTTGCCCGGCACCACCACCAGCTTGCGCACCGGGCGGTCGCCGATCAGGGCGACCACGTCGGCGTGGGCGAGCACCGCCGCCTCGAGCGCGGCGCCGGCGAGGCTGCGCGGCAGCACGATCTTGCCCTTCATCTTGCCGTTGACCTGCACCGGCATCTCGGCCTCGTCGGCGTCGATCTGCGTGGCGTCGTAGGCCGGCCAGCCGGCGGCGGTGATGTCCGCGGCGTTGCCGAGCTCGGCCCACAGCTCGTGGGCGAGGTGCGGCGCGAGCGGTGCCAGCAGGCGCAGCAGGCTGGTGACGCCGAGCGCGAACACCGGCGCGGACAGCGCCTCGGGCTTGAGCTCGTTGGTCAGCTCCATGCACGCCGCGATCGCGGTGTTGAAGGCGAAGTCCTTCTCCAGCGCGTCGGTGGCGCGTTTGACCGCCCAGTGCACCTTGCGCACCAGCGCTTGGTCGGCGCCGGCGAGGTCCTTGGCGTGTCCGGCGAAGGGCGTGGCCGCCTGCAGCGCGGCAAGGTTGGCCTGCACCAGCACCCAGACGCGCTTGAGGAAGCGGTTGGAGCCGCGCACGCTGTTCTCCGACCACTGCACGTCGAGCTCGGGCGGCACGTCCGAGAGCACGAAGAGCCGCGCGGTGTCGGCGCCGTAGGTGTCGATAAGGCGCTGCGGATCGACGGTGTTGCGCTTCGACTTCGACATCTTCTCGACGCGGCCGACGTCGACGGGCTGGCCGTCGGCCTTGAGCCGGGCCGCGCCGATGCGCCCGCTGTCGTCCTTGTCGATGTCGAGCTCGTCGGGATAGAAGTACTGCTTCTTCCCGTCAGCCAGCGGCCGGGAGAAGGTCTCCATGCACACCATGCCCTGGCAGAGCAGGCGCTTGAACGGCTCGCGTACCGTCGAATAGCCGATGTCGCACAGCGCCTTCTGGAAGAAGCGCGCGTAGAGCAGGTGCAGCACGGCGTGCTCGATGCCGCCGATGTAGAGGTCGACGGGCAGCCAGTGGTCGACGCGCTTCTGCTCGAGCGGGCCGGCGAAGTCCGGGCAGGTGAAGCGCGCGAAGTACCACGACGACTCCATGAAGGTGTCCATGGTGTCGGTCTCGCGCCGCGCCGCCTCGGGCCCGTGCGCGGTGCGCACGCTCAGCGGCGTGCCGTCCGCCGCGGTGGTCGCCCAGGTCGGATGCTTCTCGAGCGGGTTGCCGATGCCGTCGAAGGTCACGTCGTCGGGCAGCGTCACCGGCAGGTCCTGCTTGCGCAGCGGCACCGCGCCGGAGGTCTCGCCGTAGACGAACGGGATGGGGTTGCCCCAGTAGCGCTGGCGGCTGATGCCCCAGTCGCGCAGGCGCCAGGTGATGGTCTGGCGGCCCGTGCCGCTCTCCTGCAGCCAGGCGGTGATCGCGGTCTTGGCCGCCGCCGAGTCCTGCCCGGTGAACGGCCCGGAGTCGACCAGTACGCCCGCCTCGGTGAACGCTGCATCCGCAGGCGCGGCCGCGCCGCCGGCCGGTGCGATCACGGTCTTGATCGCAATGCCGTATTTCCGCGCGAACTCGAAGTCGCGGGTGTCGTGCGCCGGCACGGCCATGACCGCGCCAGTGCCGTAGTCGGCGACCACGAAATTGGCCGCCCACAGCTGCACACGCTCCCCATTCACCGGGTTGATCACGTGGGCGCCGGTGAACACGCCCTTCTTCTCGGCGGTGTCGCCGGTGCGGTCATGCGCCGAGACCGCGCGGGTCTCGGCCTTGAATGCCTCGACCGCGGCGCGGTGCGAGGTCGGCACCAGCCCATCGAGCAGCGCGTGCTCGGGCGCGATCGACAGGAAGGTCACGCCGAACACGGTGTCGGGCCGGGTGGTGAAGACGGTGATCTTGACGCCCGCGTGGCCCTCGACCGCGAAATCGATCTCGGCGCCCAGCGACTTGCCGATCCAGTTGCGCTGCTGGGTCAGCACCGCGTCCGGCCAGCCCTTCAGCTCGTAGGTGCCCTGGAGCAGCTCCTCGGCGTAGTGCGTGGTGCGCATCACCCACTGCGGCAGCTCCTTCTGGATCACCGGCATGCCGGTGCGCCAGCACTTGCCATCGATCACCTGCTCGTTGGCGAGCACGGTGTTCAGGCCGGTCGACCAGTTCACCAGCGACGACTTGCGGTAGACCAGGCCCTTCTCGACCAGGTCGAGGAAGATGTCCTGCTCGCGCGCCGCGTAGCCGGGGTCGGAGGTCGCGAACTCGCGCGACCACGCATAGCTCAGGCCCAGGCGCTTGAGCTGCCCGCGCATATAGGCGAGGTTGTCGTAGGTCCAGGTGCGCGGGTGCGCGCCGCGCTCGATCGCCGCCTGCTCCGCGGGCAGACCGAAGGAATCCCAGCCCATCGGGTGCAGCACGTGGAAGCCGCGCATGCGCTTGTAGCGCGCGACCGCGTCGCCGATCGAGTAGTTGCGCACATGCCCCATGTGCAGCTTGCCGCTCGGGTACGGGAACATCTCGAGCACGTAATAGCACTGCTCACGCGGCAGGTCGTCACGCACCTCGTGGGTGCCGGCGGCGTCCCAGTGGGCCTGCCACTTGAGTTCGATGGCTGCGGGTTCGTAGGCGCGGGGCTGGGTCTGGGGCTGCGTCATAGGGCCGGGAATGATGCCGGGCCCCAGACTACGGGCAAGACGGGGACGGCCGTGCGGGGTGCGGGGTGCGGGGTGCGGGGTGCCGACACTGACAAGCACCCGGCCCGAGGACGAACGGAGCCCTCAGCGCCGAAGGATGGCGCGCAGGACGCCACGCCCGTTTTTCGTGACTGCTGCTCGCCAACCGACCCGCACAGGAAGCCTCGTTTCGCACTCCGCACTCCGCACTCCGCACTCAGCACTCAGCACTCAGCACCCGCACCC
>JACDGQ010000321.1 GCA_013821615.1 Planctomycetota bacterium | reverse complement strand
CCTCTGCATGGGCACCCAGCACCGCGAAGGGGTCCCCCAGGCGGCCCTCGACCAGGGCGCTGACGATCTCGGCGGCAAGGGGCATCGGCGCTCCGGCGGAGCCGCAACCTACCGCAGGCGGCGGGCAGGCGTCAAGGCTGGTGAGGCTAGGATTGGGCTTGGGATGGGTCTATTGCCGAATGGCTGACGGCTGACGGCTGACGGCTGACGGCTGACAGCGTTCCGTGGCCTGCGCTGCGCGAAGCTACAATGATACGTCGCAAGGTTGTGATTTTGAAGTCAAGGACCAGCCATGGCATAGGAGCCGTCAGCTGCCAGCCGTCAGCCGTCAGCCGTCAGCCGTCAGCCCTGAAATCAGTGCTCCGTCCCGATCTCCAGAATCTGCTTAATTTGATCCAGATCATCGAGCAGCGCCGCGCAGCCGCGCGCCACGCAGGTCAGCGGATCCTGGGCGAGGCGCACCGGCAGGCCGGTCTCGCGCGACAGCAGTTCGGGCATGCCGCGCAGCAGCGAGGTGCCGCCGGCCATGCAGATGCCGCGCTCCATGAGGTCGGCGGCGAGCTCGGGCTGGGTGCGCTCGAGCACCATCTTCACCGAGTTGACGATCGCCATGAGCTGCGGCTTGATCGCCTCGTGCACCTCGTGGGCGGTGACCTCGATCGCGCGCGGCATGCCGGTGCGCATGTCGCGCCCGCGGATGGACATGCGCGTCTCCTCGGCCGGGGACAGCGCGCAGCCGATGGTGTGCTTGACGTTCTCGGCGGTGTTTTCGCCGATCACCACGTTGTACTCGGTCTTGAGGTATTTGACGATCGCCTGCGAGAGCTCGTCACCGGCGACGCGCACCGACTCGCTGGCGACGATGCCGGCGAGCGAGATCACCGCGACCTCGGTGGTGCCGCCGCCGATGTCGACGATCATGCTGCCGACCGGGTCGGCGAAGGGCAGTCCGGCGCCGATCGCGGCCGCCATCGGCTCGGGGATGAGGAAGACCTGGCGGGCACCGGCGTTCATCGCACTGTTGGTGACGGCGCGCTTCTCGACCTCGTTGATGCCCGAGGGCACGGCGATGACCACGCGCGGGCGGAAGGGGCCGCGCCGGCCGTGGGTGCGGCGGATGAAGTAGCGCAGCATCGCCTCGGTGATCTCGAAGTCGGCGATGACGCCGTCCTTCATCGGGCGCACCACCTCGATATTGCCGGGGTTCTTGCCGAGCATGATCTTGGCCTGCTCGCCAACCGCATTGCCGTTCATCAGCACCTGCTTGGTGCCCTTCTTGACCGCCACCACGCTCGGTTCCGAGATCACCACGCCCTTGCCCTGCACGGCGACCAGGGTGTTGGCGGTGCCCAGGTCGATGCCGAGATCGACGCTGAACATGCCCATGAAACTGTCGATCCAACTCATAATGGTGGGCAGAGGTTAGAAAGGGGGCTGGCCTCCGCAACGGGGGCGTGCGTCCAGCGGCTGTAGAAGCTTGGCGTGCACCCCGCACCGGGCGCCGCGCGGACAGGGTATCCACCCCTGTTCCCATCCCGATCCGCGCACGGAGGCACGGAATCCAACGGAGTCGCCAGCATGGCCACCGTCAGCCTCCAGCTGATCCGCGTCGAACGCAACCACAGCTTCCTGCGCCTGCGCCTCAGCCGCCCGGAGCGGTATAACGCCCTCGATTCGCAGACCCTGCGCAGCCTCGGCGCCCTGCTCGACGAGCACCACCGCTCCCCTTTGCCGCTGATCATCGAGGGCGACGCCAACATCTTCTCGGTCGGCGCCGACATCTCCGAGCTCGCCCACCTCGATGGCCCCCGCGCCGCGGCCTACAGCCGTCTCGGCCATGACGTCGCCAACTCGCTTGAGGCCTGGCCCGGCGTGACCATCGCCCACCTGACCGGCTACGCGCTCGGCGCCGGCCTGGAGCTGGCCCTGGGCTGCGACGTCCTGGTCGGCAGTCCCAGCCTGCGCCTGGGACTGCCCGGCCTGGCCTGGGCCCTGGTCCCCTGCATGGGTGGCCTGCGCCGCCTCGCCTGCCGGGTCTCGGAATCCTTCAGTTCGGAGCTGTTCCTCAACGGCGACGTGCTCGACGCGGACAAGGCGCTGGCCAACGGCCTGATCGACCGCATCGCCAGTACCAACGAGGAGGTCTCCGAACTCGCCGCCTCGCTGAGCGAGTTCAGCCCCTCGGCCGTGCAGGCGATCCGCTCCCTGCGTCTCGCGCGCCAAGGCGCCATCGACAGCGGCATCGGCGCGCGCATGTTCGCGCAGCCCTTCCAGAGCGGGGAGTGTCAGCGGCGGTTGAAGGAATTGTTGGCGTCGTGAGGGAGATCGGCTGACGGCTGGCAGCTGGCGGCTGGCGGCCGAACCCGGTGCTGCGCACCGGGTTTTCCTGTTTCGTGGGCAATCCCATCGCTTCGACGTACCTGCCGACGACGTCCAACGAGCTGTCAGCCGCCAGCCCAGCAACTGGCAGCTGTCGGCTGTCGGCCGAACCCGGTGCTGCGCACCGGGTTTTCCTGTTTCATGGGCAATCCCATTGCTTCGACGTACCTGCCGACGACGTCCAACGAGCTGTCAGCCGCCAGCCCAGCAACTGGCGGCTGGCAGCTGTCGGCTGTCGGCCGAACCCGGTGCTGCGCACCGGGTTTTCCAGTTTCGTGGGCAATCCCATTGCTTCGACGCACTTGGCGACCACGTCCAACGAGCCGTCAGCCGTCAGCCGTCAGCCCCTCAACGAAAAAACCCCGGCGAAGCCGGGGTTTTTTCGTTGAGGAAGTCCTAGCGACAAATCAGGCGGCAGCGCCGATCGCAGCCTTGGCCTTGGCGATGATGTCCGCGAAGGCAGCCGGCTGGTGGATGGCCAGCTCGCTGAGCATGCGGCGGTCCAGGCGGATGTCGGCCTTCTGCAGGCCGGCGATCAGGCGGCTGTAGTTGATGCCGAGCGGGCGGCAGGCGATGTTGATGCGCGCGATCCACAGGCGGCGGAAATCGCGCTTCTTCAGCTTGCGGCCGATGAACGCCTGCTGCTCGGCGCGCATGACCGCCTCGCAGATGACGTGATACATCTTGTGGCGGCCGCTGTAGAAGCCGCGGGCCATCTTCTTGACGCGCTTGACGCTGCGATGGCGGGCAGCTCCGTTGGTGGTGCGCATGATGCTGCTTCCTATTCAAGCCCGGGTCCGCGTACGGAAGCCGGAGAGGCCAGGGGCCTACTTGGGGTGATTGCGGGACGAGGGGGTATGCCGGCCGCGGACGGCCGGGACGACCGCTTCAGCTCAGGGCTGGCCCTTGACCAGGGCGAAGCGCGCGCGGCGCACGTAGCCGGCGGTGGTGGTCGTAGTCTTCTTGCGCAGGTTGCGCAGCCGCTTCGGGCTGCGGTGCGTCAGCAGATGGCGGACGCCGCACTGGGTGCGCATGATCTTGCCCGTGGGCGTGATGCGGATGCGCGTCTTGGACGCCTTGTGGGTCTTCATCTTGGGCATGACTGATCCTGACTTGTGGAAATCTTTGGGAGGGAAGACCATACAGACAGCGCCACCATTGCAAGGGGGGCGGCTGACAGCCGTGCGGAGTGCGGAGTGCGGAGTGCCTAACAACTGACAGCCATACGGGATACGAGACCTGGTCAGCGTACTCGCAGTGGGCTCGGCGTCCTCAGGTCGGACACCCCGCACTCCGCACTCCGCACGGCTGTCCGGTAGTCCGCCTCCCCCTCACCGCCCCACCAACAACCGGTCGGCCAGATGCTGGCCCAGCTGGGGGGTGCCCATGATCAGCTTTCGGGTCTTCTCGACGTCATAGGCGACCCGGCGCCACTCGACCGAGGCACCGTCGAAGATCACGTAGCAAGCGCGCGGATCCCCGTCGCGGGGCTGGCCGACACTGCCGACGTTGATGATGGTCTTGCGCGGGTCGATGGTCCAGCGCTGGTCGAGAGCCTTGAGGCTGTGCCAGGTGAAATCGTCGCCGGTGACCACCCCGGGGCGGTGGGTGTGGCCGATGAAGCAGGTGTGCTGGACGAGGGCGAAGTTCTCCTCGAGCAGCTGGCGGGGGTCCTCGCCGAGGAAGGTGCGGCCCAGGGTGTGCTCCTCGAGGATATACTCTTCGAGGTGGTTGCGCGGGCTGGCGTGGACGTAGAGCACGTCCTTCTCGGTGAACGAGGTGGGCAGGTCGCGCAGCCAGTTCCAGCGCTTGCGCTTGCCCAGCCACGAGAACATGCCGGCGCGGATCTTCGAGTTGGTCCACAGCGCGGCCGCGCGGGCCTCGGCATTGAAGCCGATCGGCTCGTGGATGGCGGCGTGGTCGTGGTTGCCCGCGATGACCTTGCCCTCGTCGCAGACGTCGAGGACCCTGCGCATCGCCTCGACGGGCTCCGGGCCATAACCCACCACGTCGCCCAGGCAGTAGATCGCGTCCACCTTCTGCGCATCGATGTCGGACAACACCCGCTCGAGGGCCGGCATGTTGCTGTGGATATCGCTGATGATCGCGATGCGACGCATGCTGGGCCGTGTATAGCAGCCCCGCCGACGCCGCACCACAGTAAACCGCTGGCTGGCCAACGAGTAGAGCAGACGGCCCGCGGGGGGGGGGGGGGGGGGGGGGGGGGGGGGGGGGGGGGGGGGGGGGGGGGGGGGGGGGGGGGGGGGGGGGGGGGGGG
>JACDGQ010000320.1 GCA_013821615.1 Planctomycetota bacterium | reverse complement strand
GCTCCAGACCGAGCCACGCCGCCCACGCCTTGGTCGCGAGGTAGAGGTTGCCGCGTGCCTGACCGAGGCTGGCGTCGAGGCTGTCGTAGGTGGTGATCTCCCACCCGCCCGCGCAGCGGTCGGAATCCAGCTGCACGATGCCGGTGCGCCGCGCCGGATCAGGGTCGTCGCGATTGAGCAGCGACTCCAGGCTGGCCACGAAAACCCCGGCGCGCGCACGCAACCAAGCGTGGTCGCCGCTGGCGTGCACGTAGCTCACCGCCGTCAGGATCCAGTTCACCAGCTGTTCCGCGGTCATCTGGCTAAAGCAGCCGGCCAGTCCGGAGACCTCGTAGCTGGAGGTGCCGGGCGCGGTGAAGTGCCCGTACACGCCCATGTCGTGGGTGAAGCTGATGCCACCCGGCAGCCCGGTCGCCGCCGGCGGCGGCACGAAGCGCCCGAGCTGGTGCGGGTCGCGGTGGTGCGAGTGGGCGATGCGCACCGCTCCCGCCGCGGGCCGCGCCAGGGTGTCGACGTAGCTGTAGCGGTCGATGAACTGGTCGAGCACGTTGCGCACTGTCCACGGATTGCGCGCCAGCTCATAGAAGCACATGTCGACGGTCAGGTCGAAGGTGTTGATCATCGCGTACTCGCCCTCGAGCACGACCCACAGCGGTTTGCCGGCATGGTCGAGGAGCTGGGTGTTGCCCCAATAGCTGCGCTCCGCGTGCGCGACCAGGAAACGGCGGTCGTCGTCGAGCGCGCTCGCCGCCAGCGCGCGGTCCATCTCTGCAGCGCGCGCCTTCAGCTCCGGCAGGCGCGCGAGTCCCGCTGCCAGCACGCTGCTGAGCGAGCCATGGCGCCGCGTATACCAGTAGCGCGTCTCCAGGCCGGTGGTGACCACACCGGCGCGGTGGAAGCCGCACACCAGGTCGAGCTCACGCACCTCGCCCGCGGGCACGGTCAGCACGAAGCCGCACGCCGCGCCGAGCAGGTGGCTGCGCCCGTGGCGCAGGAACGCCTGCTCGTCCCATTCCACCCACGCCTGCAGTCCGGGCTGGCGGGCGGCCGCCAGGCCGAGTTCCAGGCCCCAGCCGACCGCCACCCCGTCGCCGGCATCGTCGATCAGGCGGCACGGCCGGCCCGGCGAGATGCCGAAGACCAGCGTGCGCGCATGCGCGCAGGTCCGGTTGTCGAGACGCAGGGTCGCCGCCACCACTGGCAGGACCGCGTCCTGCAGGGCCTCCGCTCCGCCGTGGTCCGGATCCGGGAGGGGGAAGACCGGGGTATGGATGGCGAAGGAGAAGTCGCCGCAGGTCCAGCGGTCGCTGCCGCGCCCGCAGTGGCGCTCCAGGCCGGCGTCGAGCGGCCGGCGGCGTGGCTTGTCATCTGCGGCCGCGGCCAGGCCGAAATCCTCCGGCTTGGCCAGCGCCCCGGTGTAGAACGGTAGCGCGTGGACCACGCCATCCGCCTCGGCGTAGCCGATCACCAGATCCTGGGTCGGCGGCCGCGTACCTTCGATGGCCAGCCCACCACCCGCGCCGAAGCGCCCGCAGGTGAACGAGGCGTAGGCCCCGAGCGGACTGTGGTGGGCGTGGAAATCGAGCGAGTGGAGCGGCATGGGGCCTCCGTGGCGACGCACGCCAATGCGCCGCCGCTGCGCGCACCCTGGCGCCGGGGTTGGCGGATTACACACCCGATCGGACGCTGGATACGCCCCCGGTTTCGACCTTCGCGGCGATACCAGCTAGGGTGGTCCGCTTGCCCGTCCGCGTCACGAGACTTCCGGACTTCCGGACCTCCGGACCTCCGGACTGATCAGGAACTGATCGGCCGCCCCAGCACCGCCAGCGCCGCATCCTTCACCACCTCCGAGAAGGTCGGATGCGAATGGCAGGTGCGCGCGATGTCCTCGCTGGCGCCGCCGAAGGCCATCACCGCGGTGATCTCCGCGAGCAGGTCGCTGGCGCGCGGGCCGAGGATGGCGGCGCCCAGGACCTTGTCGGTCTTGGCGTCGGCGATGAGTTTGACGAAGCCGTCGTTCTCGCCGGCGGCCTTGCTGCGGCCGTTGGCGATGAACAGCGCCTTGCCGACCTTCACCGTCAGTCCGCGCTTCTTCGCCTCGGCCTCGGTCAGGCCGACGCTGGCCATCTCCGGCCAGGTGTAGACCACGTTGGGGATGAGGTCGTGGTCGAGCACGTTCTTCTGCCCACTGATGATCTCTGCGACCGTCGAGCCCTCCTCCTCGGCCTTGTGCGCGAGCATCGGCCCGTCGATGAGGTCGCCGATGGCGTACACGCCCGGCAGGTTGGTGCGGAAGTCGTGGTCGACCTTGACGCGCTTGCGCTCGGTCAGCGCGACGCCGGCGGCTTCCAGGCCGCTACTCTCGATGTACGGACGCCGGCCGACCGCGACCAAAACGACGTCGCCGGCGAAGGTCACCGCCTTGCCGTCCTTGTCGGTCGCCTCCAGCACCGGCTTGCCGTCCACCTGGCGCACGCCGGTGACCTTGGTCTCGAGCTGGAAGGCCATGCCCTGCCTGGTCAGCACCTTCTGCAGCTCCTTGGCGACGTCGGCGTCCAGGAACGGGCAGATCTGCGGCAGGAACTCGATGACCGTGACCTGGCTGCCGAGGCGCGACCACACCGAGCCGAGCTCGAGGCCGATCACGCCACCTCCGACCACCAGCAGCTTCTCCGGCACCTTGGGGAAGGAGATCGCCTGATCGCTCGAGACCACGCTGACGCCGTCGTACTTCAGGAAGGGCAGCTCGATCGGCACCGAACCGAGCGCCAGCACCACGTTCTTTGCCGTGTGCTCTGCCGCCTTGCCGTCGGCGCCGGTGACCGTGACCGCGCCCGCGCCCGTCAGCACGCCGGTGCCAGTCAGTACCTCGATCTTGTTCTTCTTCATCAGGAAGGACACGCCATCGACCAGCGTCCCGACCACCTTGTCCTTGCGCTTCAGCATCTGCGCGACGTTGATCGCCGGCTTGCCGACCTCGATACCGTGCTCGGCGAAATGCTTGCTGGCGTTGGCGAAGTGCTCGGAAGTGTCGAGCAGCGCCTTCGACGGGATGCAGCCGACGTTGAGGCACGTGCCGCCGAGGCGCACCTTCGGCCCCTCCGCGCGCTTCTCGACGATGGCCACCTTCATGCCGAGCTGCGCCGCCCGGATGGCGCAGACATACCCGCCGGGCCCGGCGCCGATGATGATCAGGTCATATGATGACATGGGGTGCTTTCCGTTGTGATAGCGATTTTGCCGCAGAGACGCAGAGTTGCAGAGAGGGCCGCAGAGGGGAGTCAGGAAGGGTGCTTGTTGGCGATGCGCCGGACGCCTTGCAGGAGGTTCGAGACATTGAAATTGATCAGCAGGCCCAGCGTCAGAGTGGTCGCCCGCAAGTAGGAGATCATCTGGGCATGATGCACGGCTGCCATCGATTCGACCGCCTTGAGCTCCAGGATGAGCTTCTTGTCGACGAGCAGGTCGAGTCGGGCTTCGCCGACCATATCGCCTTTGTACCAGACCGGCACCATCACCTGGCGCTCACATGGGATTCGTGCTCTGTGGAATTCACGGACGAGCGCTTCCTCATAGACGGCTTCCAGAAAGCCCGGTCCAAGATGCCTGTGAACCTCGATGGCGGCCCCGATGACCGCCTCGGTCAAGGCATTCAGGTTTTCTGACGGCCCCTCCATCACGCCCCTCTGCGGCCCTCTCTGCAGCTCTGCGTCTCTGCGGCGACAACCCGTCGGACTCGGCTCAGAGTCCCAGCAGGATCTTCTCGGGAGACTCTATGAGTTCCTTGATGCGCACCAGGAAGCCGACCGCCTCGGCGCCGTCGACGATGCGGTGGTCGTAGCTGAGGGCGACGTACATCATCGGGCGGATCACCACCTGGCCGTTCACGGCCATCGGGCGCTCCTTGATGGCGTGCAGGCCGAGGATGCCGCTCTGCGGCGGGTTGATGATCGGCGTCGACATCAGCGAGCCGTAGACGCCGCCGTTGGTGATGGTGAAGGTGCCGCCCTGCATGTCGTCGATCGAGAGCTTGCCGTCGCGAGCTTTCAGCGCGTATTCCTTGATCGCCTTCTCGATGCCGGCGAAGGACAGCTTCTCGGCGTGGCGCACCACCGGCACCACCAGGCCCTTCTCGGTGCCGACCGCGACGCCGAGGTGCACGCCGTCGAAGCCGACGATGTCGGTGCCATCGATCTGGCTGTTGATCAGCGGGTACTTCTGCAGCGCCTTGATCGCGGCAATGCCGAAGAAGGACATGAAGCCCAGGCCGATGCCGAGCTTCTTCTCGAACTCCTCCTTGTGCTTCTTGCGCAGGTCCATGACCGCGCCCATGTCGATCTCGTTGAAGGTGGTCAGGATCGCGGCGGTGTGCTGGGCCTGGACCAGGCGCTGGGCGATGCGCTGGCGCAGCGTGCTCATGCGCTTGCGCGTGGTCCCGGCGGCGGCGGCGGCCGCCGGCTGGCTGGTGGTCGACGCGGTCGCGGCAGCAGGGGCCGCGGCGGGTTTGGCGAGCTGCTCAAGCACGTCGCCCTTGGTGACGCGCCCGTCCTTGCCGCTGCCGGGGATCTTGGCGGCGTCGAGCTCGTTGTCGGCGACCAGCTTCTTCACCGCCGGGCTGAGCGCGGGGTTGGCGGCGGCGGTTGGCGCGGGCGCGGCGGCGGCCTTCGCGG
>JACDGQ010000319.1 GCA_013821615.1 Planctomycetota bacterium | reverse complement strand
AGCCCAGCCTGAACCGCAAGAACTCCCTTTTCGTGGGCTCGGAGCGCGGCGGCGATTGGGCGGCAACGATGTTCAGCATCTGCCAGAGCTGCCGGCTGGTGGGCTTGGATCCCTACTGGTACTTGGTGGAGATCTTCGCCGAGCTGCACACGGGGCGGACAGACTATGGCAATCTGCGACCGAAGGCTTGGGAACGGCAACAGATGGCAAAGACGGCGTGAGGCGACAGAATTAGTGGGCGCTTCCGATGCATGAGAAACTGATTCATACAGTCGATGGCTACTCGGCTATTTCCATCCTGACAGTGATTGCGCCTAGCGGGGTTCACCTGACGATTGGAGCTCCCCTGGAGATCGACGGCATGTTGGCGTGGCTGACCCGGCACATCACGCTGTTGGTTGGGATCGCAGCCGTTGGAACCATAGTCGGCATTGGCATCACGGCGGCCTATGAGCCAACCGCCACTGCCGCCTTCATCACCGCTCGACAGCTCTACGGCCTGACCGCACTCGGCGTCCTGCTCGGAGCCTGCATAATTGGACCGCTGGCAGCGGTCCTCCCACGTCTTCCGGGGAAGGGCGTCCTGCTGGCGGGCCGACGGGCGATCGGCGTCTCGTCCTGCGTCATCGCCATACCGCATGTCGCCTGCTACCTGGGACCGGTCCTGCTTCAGAACTGGCGAGAGCTGTTTTCTCCGGGATGGCTGTGGGTGGTGGGGCTCGTCCTCGGACTGCTGGCGCTTCTCGACCTGTTGGTGCTGGCGTGGACCAGTCGTGACCCCGCCGTGAAGGCGCTTGGCGGCAACCGCTGGAAGCGTCTCCACCGCACGGTCTACGTCGCCACCCCCATCGTCCTGCTGCATGCCGTGTTCGTTGGTGCGGATTTCGGTTTCGCCAGACCGCCCACGGGTGAAGCCGATTACGGTTCGCTGATCACCTTCGCGATTCTCACAGCCGTATGGCTGGCCCTGGCATGGCTGCGCAGTCGCGGAATCCGCTGGCCCGCGCGCCCGGCCTCCCCAGCGCATCCCAGTTCGGAGACAACGCCATGAGGTACGTCTGATGATCCTTTCCCGGCCTTGTCCCCTCGCATGGAACTCGGCGGTGGTGCTGATGGTGGTCGCACAAGCGACTACGCACCTCTGTTCCGAGGAACACCCCGGCCCTGCCGCGGACAACGTCCCTAAACCAGTCGACCTCCTCGATGAGCGCCACATCACAGGCACCTACCAAGCCACCGGAAGCATGTCAGTTCTGGGAGATCCGTTACCGGCGATCGGCCATCGCCTGACGCTCTCTTACGAGCCTCCTATGATCGGCGGGTCGTTCGATGCCCGCGTGGAATACTACGTCGACGGTTCCTACAACGACAGCCCTCCGGGCCAGCTCGACCACAACATCAACGAACCCAAATATGAAGTGCAGGTGATGTATAATCGCGCCGTGGCCGGCCCCCTCGGGCTTACGGTTGGCGCAGTCTACCATGAAAATCTGCGCTTCCCAGATCGCTATACCTGGGCCATCGCGGGGCTCACCTGGACGCAGCCCATCGGAGAAGACGTCACGCTTTCGCTAGCTGGCCTAGCCGAGAAGAAGATCGACGGCGGCCGCGTCTTCGCCGATGGTTCCGGAACGTTGGAATGGCGGATCTGGCCGCGCTGGAATATCCAAGTGTCCTACCACTTGTACGAAAACCTTGGGCAGTTCGACCCAGATCCCACCCACAAGCAGGAATATGAGATCGGCATCAACCGCGCGCTGCCGTACCGCCAAACCATTGGCGTGTCGTTCTTCCGCCATGAGCAGTTCAACGCACCCAATGACCAATTCTCGTTCCTCAAGCTCAAGTACCTCCTGACCTTCTAAGCACATGGTGAGCCTCCATCGATCGCTAGTGCTAGGCGTCGCGTTGATTGTGACCAGTGGCGGCGTGTCGGGAGCCCTCGTCGCGGCGGATGCGATTCCGAAGATCCCAGGCCCCACCGATTCCCCGTTCGATCCCTTGCGCGGTATGGATGCCAACGGTCGGATTCCCAAGGTGATCCTGCCGGCCGACATCCCCAATCCCGAGCGCTGGCGCTACATTCCCGAAGGGCGCATCAAACCGGGATCGCCGATCGACCGCTTCATGGTCACGGACTTCATCTACCCGACTTTCGATTACGAGAAGAACGTCGGCGCGGGTGGAGGAATCGCGCTGACCGACATCGATTTCCGCGAGCAGCGGCGGCGGGAGTTCGCCGCCGTCTTCCTGTCCCACACCACCGAGGGGCAGGAACGCTATGCGGTCCTGTGGAAGCGTTGGCTGCACAGCCAAGACCTGCCCGGCGGTGGAGTGATCCAAGAAGAGCGCAGCGCCATCACAGCCAATGCCTCATACATTCGCACGCTCACAACCCGCTTTTACGGCTTTGGCTCTCACACCATCGCCGGCGATGAGACCAGTTACACCGATGAAGCGACGGTGGTGTCCTGCGGTCTGGAGGACTCACTCCCACGACCAGGCGACAACGTCGTCATGGTGTTCGGCCTGCGCGGCGAATACCATAACCTCGCTCGGGGTCACGTCACCGACCGCCCGAACACTGGTGACCTCTATCCCGAACTCGTCGCCGCTGGCGACAGCCATTCGAGTCTGTGGCTGTCGACGGGGCTCGGCTACGACACTCGTGACAGCCAATCGAATCCGTACCACGGTTGGATGATTCAGGGCCTCGCAGAAACGGTACCTGTGGAGACTGGAGGCGACCAGGGCGCGCGCTTCACGGTACGCGGATCATTGACCATCCCGCTGCCCGGTCTCTTCCACGATGGAGGCGATGCGGGTGAGGAGAACCCGCCGACTGATACCATCGCAATTGGCGCGATGACTGAATGGACCGCAGGTACCCTGCCCTTCTGGGCACTGCCAAGCCTCGGCGGGCGAGACACCCTGCGCGGCTATATTGGCAATCGCTTCACGGATCGAGCGGCTTGGCACGCCTCCATCGAGTATCGTTTTTGGCCGGTGCCGCGTGGTTTCGCCATCACGGATTCCATCCGGATCGAACGCCTTGGGCTCGCGCCGTTCTACGAACTGGGGTCGGTAGCGGATCGGCTTGGCAATCTCTCACAGGCACGCGTCCATGACAGCGTCGGCATTGGCCTGCGCATCGGATTGGAGCGCGCATCGGTATTTCGCTGCGATGTCGGCTTCTCCCATGAAGGGTCGGCTGTCACCATCGCCTACGGTTTGAGCTACTGAGACATGGATCCATCGCCTCCCATCGGTATTGCTTCTCTACGTTGGTATGACCTCTCGTTTCGGATTCTGCTCATGGCCGTCGTCATCTTCTGGCTGGGCGGATTCACGTTCTATGCTGGCGTGGTGATTCCGACCGCGCATGGCGTGCTCGGCTCACACCGGGAGGTGGGATTCATCACCCAAGCGGTCACCTTTTGGATCAACGTCAGTGGTGGCGTCGCGGCCGTGCTGCTATTGGTGAATCTGTGGCGCATGGACCGCTCAATGCGATGGCTCTGCCGGAGCGCGTGGGCAACGTGGTCGGTGATCACTGTGGCCCAGGTCGCACTCGTCGTGCTTCACCCAGCGCTCGACGGCATGCTCGATGCCAAGGATCACGAGTTCCTCGATCGCGCGGGCTTCCATCACTTGCACCGCATTTATTTGATTATTGCCACTGTGCAGTGGTGCGCAACCTTACCGCATGTGGGCTTACTGTTCGTCGCGTGGCAGAGCCAGGATCGGTCAACGACTTTAGCGCGATCACTCCAGTAAGCCGCTATTCCTTTGCATTGCTGGATATTTCTCGGTCAGCGGCAAAGAGGAAGCCTATGGAAGTCCCGTTTGACGCTCACGCTTAAAGTCATGGGCGCGGAAGGCGGCCCCAAAGACGCTGGTGCCGACACCGGCGAAGTGAGCGACGGCGGTTGAATTCCCAGGGCTCATTTCTTCCGCCCGCTCCGCGGGCTCTATTACATGCTTCTCAAACAGCCCAGGGACCATTCCCTTGACTGTTTCCTTCCCCGCGGTCCGCCAGCACAGCGAACTCTGCTCATTTTGATCCAGAATTCCACGGGGTGACTGCCTGGGCTGGATTCTTCCGCCCGCTCCGTGGGCTGATGCCAACCCCCACCCTTGTGCGACGCCGTCCTATCGATTGCCTCGCCGCTTGCTGCTCGCGACTCGCGGCCTCACCACGCCGTCATGATCACCGTCACCTGCTTCGGCCCGTGCGCGCCCAGCACCAGGATGCGTTCGATGTCGCCGGTGCGGCTCGGGCCGGAGATCAGGCCCATGAAGGTCGGCCAGTCGTTCCCGTACTTCGCGCGCAGCAGGGCGAAGCCGCCGGGCAGGTCGGCGATCAGCTGGTCGGCGCGGGCCAGCACCACGTGATGCGGTGGCAGACAGGTCAGGGCGCGGCCGCCGCTGGAGCGGCTGGTCACCAGCACCGAGCCGGTCTGGGCGATCAGCGCTTCGCAGCCGGTGATGCCGACATCGCAGGCCTCGAGCGCATCGCGGTCGTAGCCGCGCGTGGTCAGCATGGTCGGCAGGCCGAGCGCGGCGCAGGCCGGGGTGGTAAGCGCATCCACGTGCGACGCGACGCGCTGCCAGCCGTGTTTCGCCGCCAGCTCGCGCAGCACCGCGTGCGCCACGGTGGCGTCGGGCACGGCGTGGAAGCC
>JACDGQ010000318.1 GCA_013821615.1 Planctomycetota bacterium | reverse complement strand
GCCTACCTCGGCCTCGCGCTGCGCGACGATCACGGCCGTCCGCTCGGCACGCTCAGCCTGTGGAGCGATGCGCCGCCGCAGGGCAGCGCGCGCGCCAGCCTCGATGCCATCCTCGCGGTGGTGGCCGAGCGCGCCGCCGCCGAGCTGCTGCGCCTGCGTGCGCAGACCGCCCTGACCAGCAGCCTGCGCCTGGAAAGAGGTCTGACCGGCTGCGCCCGCGCGCTCCTCGCCGACGTCCAGCCGCCGCGCACCCTCGACCTCGCGCTACGCCACCTGGTCGAGACCACCAACGCCAGCGCCATCAGCCTGTTCGAAAACGAGGAGGACGACGCCGGCGACCGCTGCCTGCGGCGCATCGCCAGCGCCGCCATCGGCGAGGCCACCCTCCCCGGACCGGAGGTCATGCCGTACCGCAGCGGCCTGCGCCGCTGGGAGAACGACCTGTCGTCGGGCCTGGCGGTGGGCGGCCTGGTACGGCACCTGCCGGGCGACGAGCAGGGACTCCTCGCCGGGGTGCGCACGGTGCTCGCTCTGCCGGTAATAGTGCGCGGAGAGTGGGTGGGCTTCCTGCGCATCGACGACTGCCGCACCGACTACCGCTGGCTCAAGGAAGAGGTGCGCCTGCTGCGCAGCGGCGCAGACCTGGTGGGCGCCTTCCTGGAGCGGCGCAGTCCGCTCCAGGGCCTGCGCCGGCAGGGACTTCCGGCGTCAATCGAGCGCTAGCGCCCGAGCCCGAATCACCGTCCCTCGACAACTCCTCCCAGCGGTACCGACAGCGGACATTCTCCTGCCAGTTGCTCATTCTTGAAGCAGCCTACGTGGGGCTTTCCAGCGCCCATCCGGCCTAACCCGCCGGTATTGTAAACAATTGAAGCATTTCCCCTTCGGCGCGTCCTGCGCATCACGGCGAAGCATGCATACCTGGCCCACCCGTGTCGGCTCCGTTCTCCAGATGCTCGACCCCGCCGTCGGACCGCGCCTGATCCTGGAGCGGCTGTGGCATGAGGTGAAGACCTGGAACACCATCGGCGGCATCTGGCTGCAGTGCCGGCCCGGCCACCTGACCCCCTCGGGCACCTTCATGGTCGGCGCTGCGCTCGATGACGCCGAAGAGATCGCCGCGCTGGCGACCCCCGCCACCGCGCCCATCCAGACCGACAGCCTGCCGGTGGTCGCGCGCCAGCTGCGCGACGGCAACGTGCCGATCGCCACGCTGATGGTCAGCCACACCACCTCCGAGGACGCCGCCTCCTTCCTGGTCGACGTGCTGTCCCGCTACTGCATGGACCGCCTGCGCGTGCAGCTCGAGGTCAGCGAGCTGGCGGAAGAGAACCAGGTGCTGCGCGGCGCGCTCTCCTACGACGTCAAGCAGCACGACATCCTCAGCAACAGCGGGGTGATGAACTCGCTGATCCAGAGCGGCGTGCGCGCCGCCGCCTCGACCGCGACGGTGCTGATCCAGGGCGAGACCGGCACCGGCAAGGAGCTGCTCGCCAAGCTCATCCATTCGCACAGCCACCGCGCGCACAAGCCGATGGTGGCGATCAACGCCGGCGCGCTCTCGCCGAGCCTGCTCGAGAGCGAACTGTTCGGCCACACGCGCGGCGCCTTCACCGGCGCCGACCACGACCGCAAGGGCTTGTTCGAGGTCGCCAACGGCGGCACGCTGTTCCTCGACGAGGTCGGCGAGATCGGGCCCGAGGCGCAGGTGCGGCTGCTGCGCGTGCTGCAGGAGAAGACCATCACCCGCGTCGGCGACCACACGCCGCTGACCGTCGACGTGCGCATCATCGCCGCCACCCACCGCGACCTCGCCAAGGACGTCGCCGCCGGACGCTTCCGCGAGGACCTCTTCTACCGCCTCAACGTCGTCAACCTGCTGGTCCCGCCGCTGCGCTCGCGGCGCGAGGACATCCCGCTGCTGATCAACCACTTCCTGCAGAAGTACAACCGCGCCAACTTCAAGAACGTCGACGAGGTGCCGCGCGGCGTGCTCGAGATGCTGATCAACTACCCGTGGCCGGGCAACATCCGTGAGCTCGAGAACTGCGTGCAGAAGGCGGTGGTGCTGGCGCCGAGCACGGTCTTCATCGACGAACTGATCCCGCCGACCATCCGCACCTACACCGAGAACCTGCCGCGCGAGAAGCGCCAGCAGCTCGCCGACAGCGGCCCCGCGCCGGTCATCGACCCGGTCGCCAACCTCGGCCAGGCTCTCGAACGCTACGCCGACAACGCCGGCCCTGACGTCGGCAAGTTCTTCAACCAGGCCGAGAAGATCCTGATCATCTACGCCTTGACCAAGGAGCGCGGCGTGAAGCTGCGCGCGGCCAAGGCGCTGGGCATCAACCGCGTGACCCTCGACCGCAAGCTGCTCGAGTACCACATCAACGTCAAGCGCGGCCAGGGCGTGGTGTCCGCCGCCGAGAGCGAAGCCGCCGAGGCCGAGGCCGAGGACGGGCCCGCGCATCTGACGGCGGTGTGAACCGCGCAGCGCGTCGCGCGAGCGACGCGTCACACCGCCGTCAGCCTGCCATTCTTGCAGTCCGGAAGTCCGGAAGTCCGGAAGTCCGGAAGTCCGGAAGTCCGGAAGTCCGGAAGTCCGGAAGTCCGGAAGTCGGAGGCAAGCGCCAGCGCGGGAACGTGCCAGGTCGTCCCCCGCACGTGGAGGCCTGCCAGGACCTTCGGACCACCAGACTTCCGGACCGCTCCGGAAGTCCGGAAATCGAAGGCACGCGCCAGCGCAACACAAGGCCGAGATCCCCCCATGCACGTGGGGATCCCCCAGGACCTTCGGACCACGAGACTTCCGGACTTCCGGACTTCCGGACCTCCGGACCGGGGCGGCCGCCGGCCGGCCCCCCGGCCGCCCGCCCCCTCCTTGGCATCCGAAGCCGGCCCCTACGATGACCGCCCATGCCGCGTGCGACGCTCGAACTCAAGCTCTCCAAGAACGATCTGATCGCCGACAAATACAAGGTGATCAAGAAGCTCGGCGAGGGCGGCTGCGGCTCGGTCTACCGCTGCAAGGCGACCAAGGGCGAGGCCGAGGTCGCGGTCAAGGTGCTCGAGAACGCCAGCGACCTGGCGCGCTTCCGCCGCGAGGCCAAGGTGCTGAGTGGGATCCGCCATCCGCACGTGGTGCGCCTGCTCGACCGCGGCACGCACGGCGCCCATCCCTTCCTGGTGCTCGAGTACATGGAGGGCGGCAGCCTGCGCGATCTGCTCGACGCCCAGGGCCGGCTCGGGGCGGAGGAGGCCGCCTGGGCGATGGTGCAGGCGCTGCGCGGGCTGCGCGCCTCGCGCACCGTGCACCGCGACCTCAAGCCCGAGAACATCCTGGTCGGCCGCGGCCCGGGCAGCACCACCGGGCGCATGCCGCCGCTGACCATCGGCGACACCAAGCGCGGCTGCGTGCTCAAGGTCGCCGACTTCGGCCTGGCCAAGCATCCCGATCCGGGCGCGACGCGCCTGACCAACACCGGACAGGTGATGGGCACGCCGGTCTACATGAGCCCGGAGCAGTGCCGCAACACCCGCACCGTGAACTTCCGCAGCGACATCTACTCGCTGGGCGTGATCCTCTTCGAGATGGTGACGGGCAAGGCGCCGTTCGACGCGACCAACGCCTACGACATCATGGCCAAGCACTGCAACGATGAACCGAAGTTCCCGCGCATGGACCAGCGCATCCGCGACATCTGCGCGCGCTGCCTGGCCAAGAATCCCAAGGACCGCTTCCCTTCGCTCTACACCCTCGAGCGCGATCTCGCCCGGGTCGCCGGCCTCGACGAGCCCGAGCCCGACCGCGCCGGGCGCAGCTGGCTGCTGATCACCATCGGTATCCTGGTCGTCGGCGTGCTGATCTGGCTGCTGCGCGAACAGATCACCGAGCTGCTGACGGCGTGGTGGGCGAAGGGGTCGTCTCGATAGGAGAGTCCGGAAGTCCGGAGGTCCGGAAGTCCGGAAGTCGGAGGCAGCGCGAGCGCTCTGCCGAGCGTCCGTCCTCGACCACGCGCCTGTGCTGTACCTGAAGACTCCGGGACCACGAGACCTCCGGACTCCCGGACCTCCGGACTCCCGGACTTTCCGAAATCGGAGGCAGCGCGAGCGGTCTGCCGAGTGTCCGTCCTCGACCCCGCACCTGTGCTGTACCTGAATACTCCGGGACCATGAGACTCCCGGACCTCCGGACTCCCGGACTTTCCGAAATCGGAGGCAGCGCGAGCGGTCTGCCGAGCGTCCGCCCTCGACCCCGTGCCTGTGCTGAATCTGAAGACTCCGGGACCACGAGACTTCCGGACTTCCGGACTTCCGGACTCCCGGACTTTCCGAAATCGGAGGCAGCGCGAGCGCTCTGCCGAGCGTCCGCCCTCGACCACGCGCCTGTGCTGTATCTGAAGACTCCGGGACCACAAGACTTCCGGACTCCCGGACTTCCGGACTCCCGGACTGCTGGTTCAGTTGTCATCCCCCACCGGCAGCGCGTTCCACAGCAGCACGCGCCCCTCCGCGTCGGCGCTCAGCGCCTGGCGCAGGTCGGAAGAGAACTCGGCGGCGAGCACGGCCTCGCGGTGCTCGCGCAGCACCAGCAGGACGCGGCCGCTGGAGGCGTCCCAGATGCGCGCGGTGCCATCGGCGCTGCCGCTGATGAGCTGCGCGCCGTCGGCGGAAAAAGCGAGGCTGCGCACC
>JACDGQ010000317.1 GCA_013821615.1 Planctomycetota bacterium | reverse complement strand
TGGCGGATCTGGCCGCCGCGCGCGCCTCGCCGCGCAGCTTGCCGCGCGGCTCGCCACGGCGCGGATCGTAGGCGGGGACCAGCGAATGCGGATCCAGCATCGCCGACTGCAGGCGGCCGTAGGGGCAGACGATGGTGCAGGTCTGCTCGCGGAACCACGCGAAGTTGAACAGCACCGCGCCGGCGAACAGCGCCCAGAAGATCGCCGCGTCCGGGTGCGCGGCGACGTCCAGGACGAAACCCCAGCGGAAGGCCTCGACGCCGGTGAACAGCGCGGTCATGGTGTTGGCCAAGACCACCGTCACCGCCAGGAAGGCCACCCACTTGACCGCCTTGCGCACCACGCGGCTGGCGTCGCCGCCGTCCTGGTCGCGGCGGCGGCGCTTGACCGCGACGCCCTCCGCCAGCCGCTCGAGCGGCCGGTAGACCATCTCCAGGAAGACGTTGTGCGGGCACAGCCAGCCGCAGAAGAAGCGCCCGACCAGCGCCACGGTCAGCGCCGTGGCGACGATGGCGATCAGCACGAAGAGCAGCAGGTAGATGAAGTCCTGCGGCCAGAAGATGTGCCCGGCGATGGTGAAGCGGCGCTGCGGGATGTCGATCAGCAGCGCGGGCATGCCGCCCACCGTGACGTGCGGCAGGGCCAGGAAGAAGCCGATCAGCACCACCGCGACCAGCGCCCGCCGCCGCCGCCATACCCCGCCGATGGCGTGCACGTACAGCCACTGGCGGCGGCCCTGGCTGTCGACCGAGGCGAGCACGGAGCGGAAATCGTCGGGTCGGGATTGCAGGGCCATGGCAGCCTGGGGTGGGGGCGTCGGCGTCCCGCGCGGCGGGATCAGTAGTCGATCGGGGTTTCCTTCTCGCGCTTGGGATCGGGCTTCTTGAACGGGCTGTCCTTGAAGCCTTCGGCGCGGGTGAGCTGCACGAGGTAGCAGGCGAGGTCCGCGATGTCGTCCTTGCTCAGGTTCTTCTCCTGCGCCGGCATCGCGCCGTTGAGGCGGCCCTTGCTGATGGTCAGGACGATGTCGGTCATGTTCGAACCGTAGATCCACCAACGATCGCGCAGGTTGGGCCCGACCAAGCCAGTCAGCTCTGGGCCGTGACAGGTCACGCACAGCGCCTTGCTGGTAAGCATCTTGCCGTGCGCGCCGCGCGCGGGGTCCTTGCTGAAGGCGCGCAGCTGCGCCTCGGTGTAACCGTTGCCGTCGATGCGCTTGGGAGGCGGCAGGGTGGGAGGACCCAAAAGTCCGGGTCCAAAATGAAAGTGCAGTACATAAATCAGCGCCGCCGCGACGCTGAGGTACAGCATCATCACCCACCACACCGGCAGGTTGTTGTCGTACTCCTCGATGCCATCGAAGGCGTGCTCGCGCGGCTGGTCGGGCCCCTGGGGCTGGAGGGCATGATCAGACACGGTCGGCTCCTGGCTGCTGGTCGGCGCGCGGGGCTTGGCCATCGTCGAGCGCCAGGGCCGCCATGTGGCGGTTGTGCGCGCGGCGACGGTCGGTGAGGACGTAGAACGTCACCACGGCCGAGACCGCGACGAAGATGACCAGGGCGATGGTGGGCATGGCGCCGGCGTAGGCGCCCAGCAGGTGGTGCATGTCACTTCCCTCCGGCGACGGGCGCCGCCTTGTCGGTGGCCGCTGCGGGCTTCGCCTCGGCCTTGCCGAAGTCGGTGCCCAGGCGCTTCAGGTAGGCGATCACCGCGACCACCTCCTTCTTCTCCAGGTCGGGCAGGTCCTTCAGGCGCGCCTCCTTGCGCAGCTCGTCGGCGATGCCCTTGGCCTGGGCGCGCGCGTCGTCGACCGCGGTGCGGATCTGCTCGGCGCTGTAGGGCGTGAAGATCGGCGGCGCGGCCAGCACCGCGAGCTTGGTCGACAGCGTGCTCAGGTCCATGTCGTCGCGGCACAGCCACGGGAAGTTCGGCATGATCGAGCCGTCCGACGTCGAGCGCGGGCGCTCAAGATGGAAGTAGTGCCACGAGGCCATGGGGCGGAGGTTGCCTTCGCGCCCGAGATCCGGTCCCGTGCGCTTCGAGCCCCACAGGAAGGGCCGGTCATAGATGTGCTCGCCGGCGCGCGTGTAGTCTCCGTAGCGCTCGACGTCGGCGCGCAGGGTGCGGATCATCTGGGTGTGGCAGTTCGAACAGCCCTCGCGGATGTAGAGATCGCGGCCGGTCAGCTCGAGCGGGGTGTAGGGCGTGACCGTGGCGATGCGCGGCGACAGGTAGCCCTGGATCATCGTCGGGATGATCTCGCAGGCGCCGCCGATCACGAGCGCGATCACCGACAGCGTGATCATCAGCGACGGCCAGCGCTCGACCAGGCCGTGCAGGGCGTTGCCGCGCTCGCGCAGGTCGGGCTTGGCCAGGGCGTCGGTGATCAGCGGGCTGTAGGCGGCGTCGCGCAGCAGCTTCGGCGCCTGCACGACCTCGTCGGCGAGCGGTGCGGGCGCGGTCGAGATGGTCTTCCACACGTTGATCGCGCACAGGATGGCGCCGGTCAGGAACAGCACGCCGCCGGCGATGCGGGTGTGGTAGAAGGGCAGGATGGCGCGCACGATCTCCATCCAGTCGCGGTAGACGAGGTGGCCGTCCTTGTCGAAGGCCATCTGCATGGCGCCTTCGGTGATGCCGGCGATCCACATCGCCACCGCGTAGAGCGCGATGCCGATGGTCGCCAACCAGAAGTGCACGTTGGCCATCTGGGTCGACCACAGCGCCTCGCGCTTGTAGAGCTTGGGGACCATCCAGTAGATCGAGCCGAAGGTGATCAGCGCCACCCAGCCGAGCGCGCCGTTGTGCACGTGGCCGATGGTCCAGTCGGTGTCGTGGCTGAGCGCGTTGACGTCGCGCAGCGCGAGCAGGCAGCCCTCGAAAGTCGACATGCCGTAGAAGGTCACGCCCGCGACCAGGAACTTCAGCACCGGGCTGGTACGCACCTTGTCCCAGGCACCGCGCAGGGTCAGCAGGCCGTTGATCATGCCGCCCCACGACGGGCCGATGAGCATGATGCTGAACACCACGCCCAGGGTCTGCGCCCACTCCGGCAGCGACGAGTTGAGCAGATGGTGCGGCCCGGCCCAGATGTAGACGAAGATCAGCGACCAGTAGTGCACGATCGACAGCCGGTAGCTGTAGACCGGGCGCTCGGCGGCCTTGGGCAGGAAGTAGTACATCAGGCCCAGGAAGGGCGTGGTCAGCAGGAAGGCCACGGCGTTGTGCCCGTACCACCACTGCACCAGCGCGTCCTGGATGCCGGCGTAGACCGAGTACGACTTGGTCAGCGTCACCGGCATCTCGAACGAGTTGACCACGTGCAGCATGGCGATGCCGATCACCGTGGCCATGTAGAACCAGATCGCCACGTAGAGGTGGCGCTCGCGGCGCTTCCAGATGGTGCCGAAGAAGTTGATCGCGAAGCTGATCCACACCACCGCGATGGCGATGTCGATCGGCCATTCCAGCTCGGCGTACTCCTTGCTGGTGGTGATGCCCATGGGCAGGGTGATGACCGCGGCGACGATGATCGCCTGCCAGCCCCAGAAGTGGAAGCGCGAGATCACGTCGCTGAACATGCGCGCCTTGAGCAGGCGCTGCAGCGAGTAATAGACGCCCGCGAACACCGCGTTGCCGGCGAAGGCGAAGACCACCGCGTTGGTGTGCAGCGGGCGCAGCCGCCCGAAGGTCAGCCAAGGCAGGTCGAAGCTGAGCGCGGGAAAGGCCAGCTGGCTGGCGATCAGCACGCCCACCGCCATCCCGACCACGCCCCACCCGACGGTGGCGATGATGAAGTCGCGGACGATGCGGTTGTCGTAGGCGAAGGTCTCCAGGGCGGGGTTGGCGCCGGGGGGATGATCGTGGGCTGCGGTGGCGGTCATGGGGGCGGAATCCGGTCGGAGGTCGGCGGTGCCACGAGGGGCTGGGCGTCATCGCCCAGCATGCGCAGCGCCGGGGTGTCGAGGTCGTCGAACTGCCCGGACCGCACGGCCCAGAACAGCACGGCCATGGAGATCGCGAAGATCCCCAGGGCGACCCCAGTGAGCAGGAAAATCATGGACATGGGATACGGTCCGTGGGCGAAACTGTCTTATCTGGATTTCCGAGTAAAGAGATATCTAGGTCCGATTACTCAGATATTTCGGTGGCGTGGCGCGGGATGATCCCAGACTCGCTCTGCATGGCGGACGCCGGACCCCTTTGGCAGCTGCTCGGCACCGGCCTCGGCCTGGGACTGGCCTGGACCTCGCTGCACTGCGCTGGGATGTGCGGCCCGCTGGTGGCCGGCTTCCGCCTCGGCGCCTGCGCCGACAGCCGGCGGCCGAGCCTGCGCGCGGTGGCCGGACTGGCATGCTATCAGCTTGGGCGCATGGGGTTTTACGCGTTGGCCGGGGCAGCCGTTGGCGGCCTTGGGGAAAGCCTCGGCAGCCGGCTGCGCGACTGGGATCTGGTGCTGGGCGGCGTGCTCGCCGCGGGCTTCTTCCTCGCCGCGCTGCACCAGCTCGGCTGGCTGCGCTGGCCGCGCCGACGCCACGCCCAGCCGGTCGCCGAGCAGCCTCCCCGTCCCCCTCTGGCCGGCCGCCTGGCCAGCAGGATCCTGGGACGCTTCGCCGACCGCCCCCTGCTGCGCGCCGCGGCCCTCGGCATGGCCATGGCCTTCCTGCCCTGCGGCATCGTCTTCTGGGCGCTCGGCCTGGCGGTTG
>JACDGQ010000316.1 GCA_013821615.1 Planctomycetota bacterium | reverse complement strand
AAAGATCCCCTGCGGTTGATTGCACGGCGCGTGCCGTGGGCTATGGTCCCGGCCCCCCACCGCCCGTCCAGCCGCCACCCGTCGCCCCACCGGCCGACGCGTCCCGGCCAGCCGAGCAGCCACCGTCGCGCCCCGAGCGCCGACGTGGCCCGGACCGGCAGCCGCCCCGAGGATCCCATGCCCACCTATGAATACGCCTGCCCGACCTGCGGCATCGTCGAGGTCTTCCAGTCGATCAAGGAGGACGCCCTCAAGAAATGCCCGCAGTGCAAGCGCGCCAAGGTCCAGCGCGTGATGTCCGGCGGTGGCGGAGTGATCTTCAAGGGCAGCGGCTTCTGGGAGACCGATTACAACCGCAGCGCCGACTATAAGAAGAAGACCAAGGAATCCGAGAAGAGCGATGACAGCGCGACCCCGGTCGCCGCTCCGCCCGAGCCCAAGGCCGCACCCGCAACCAAGCTCGAACCCAAGACCACGACCACGCCGGCCGCGAAGCCGAAACCCACCGCTGTGACCTCCTGACCACCCGGCGCTCCCCGCCGAAGGGTCGACTGGTCGTCCCGGCCCGGTCGACCCCCATCAGGTCAGAATGACCATATGAACGCCCGCTGAGCCTCCGGCAGTGGATGCAAACCCGCCTTTTTCCTGCGAATCCTGATCCCAAGCCCTTGGCACATCCCGTGCATGGGCGCACCGCCGCACCACGCGGTTCGGCCCCACTTTTCCATTCCATCCGGTCCCACTCGAGGAGATCCCTATGACCGCCAAGCAGATCGTATTCAACGAAGAGGTGCGTGATCGCATCCGCGCCGGTGTCGAGAAGCTCGCCCGTACGGTGAAGAGCACCCTCGGCCCCTCCGGCCGCAACGTCGTGATCAATAAGAGCTGGGGCAGCCCCCAGGTGACCAAGGACGGCGTAACCGTCGCCGAGCAGATCGAGTTCCGCAACCCGTTCGAGAACATGGGCGCGCGCCTGGTGCGCGAAGTGGCCTCGAAGACCGGGACCCAGGCCGGCGACGGCACCACCACCGCGACCGTGCTCGCCGAGGCGATCTTCACCCAGGGCCTCAAGGCCGTCACCGCCGGCATCAGCCCGCTCGGCCTCAAGGCCGGCATCGATGCGGCGGTCGCCGCCGTGCTCGCCAACCTCGACAAGCAGGCCACCAAGGTCCGCGGCGACTTCAAGATCATCGCCCAGGTCGGCTCGATCAGCGCCAACAACGAAGAGGCCATCGGCAAGCAGATCGCCGACGCCATGGCCAAGGTCGGCGAGGACGGCGTCATCACCATCGAGGAAGGCAAGGGCATCAAGGACGAGGTCGACGTCGTCGAGGGCATGCAGTTCGACCGCGGCTACATCAGCCCGAACTTCATCACCAATGCCGACAAGCTCACCGCCGAGCTCGAGAACCCCTATATCCTCATCTACGAGAAGAAGATCACCTCGGTGCAGGAGCTCGTGCCCCTGCTTGAGAAGGTCGCCAAGGCCAGCCGCTCGCTGCTGATCGTGGCCGAGGACATCGAGGGCGAGGCGCTGGCCACCCTGGTGGTCAACAACCTGCGCAAGATCCTCAAGTGCGCCGCCGTCAAGGCGCCCGGCTACGGCGACCGCCGCAAGGCCATGCTCGAGGACATCGCCAAGCTCACCGGCGGCAAGGCCATCTTCGAGGACCTCGGCCTTGAGCTGAAGAACATCGAGCTCACCGATCTCGGCAGCGCCAAGACGGTCAAGATCGAGAAGGAGAACACCACCATCATCGAGGGCGCCGGCAAGCGCGCCGACGTCCAGGGCCGCATCAAGTCGATCCGCGCCGAGATCGAGGACACCAAGTCCGACTACGACCGCGAGAAGCTCCAGGAGCGCCTCGCCAAGCTCGCCGGTGGCGTCGCCGTGATCAAGGTCGGCGCGGCCACCGAGGCCGAGATGAAGGAGCGCAAGGACCGCGTCGACGACGCGCTCCACGCCACCCGCGCCGCGGTCCAGGAAGGCATCGTCGCCGGCGGCGGCACCGCCTACCTGCGCGCCAGCGCCGTCATCGACGGCTTGAAGCTCGAGGGCGATGCGAAGATCGGCGCCCAGATCATCAAGTCCGCGCTGCAGCTGCCGACCATCACCATCGCCGAGAACGCCGGCAAGGAGGGCGCGGTGATCGTCAACCGCGTGCTCAAGGAGAAGGGCAACGTCGGCTACAACGCCAAAACCGACGTCTTCGAGGACCTGGTCAAGGCCGGCGTCATCGATCCGGTCAAGGTCTCGAAGAGCGCGCTGATCAACGCCGCCTCCGTGGCCACGCTGCTGCTCAACACCGAAGCCATGATCGCCGAGATCAAGGAGCCCAAGAAGGACAAGGGCGGCGGCGGCGGCCACCACGATGAGGGCGGCGGCGGGATGGGCGGCATGGGTGGGATGGGTGGCATGGGCGGGATGGGCGACTTTTAGCACGCCTCCCCGGCCTAGCGGCCGGACGGCTATGGGGGGCTACGGCCCCCCATGAACGGCCTACGGCCTGCCCCCCGAGACCCCGAAAAGCTGGGGCTTCGCCTACTGCTTCCGCATCCTCCTCTTTTTCTTCTTACCAACACACACTCTAAGGATCAAAGCCATGGCTAGCGTCAAGACTGCGAGCAAGACCACCATCCGACCCCTCGACGACCGCATCGTCGTCACGCGTACCGAGGCGCAGCAGACCTCGACGGGTGGGATCATCCTGCCCGAGAACGCGAAAGAGAAGCCGCAGCAGGGCAAGGTCCTGGCCGTCGGCCAGGGCAAGCTGCTCGACAACGGCACCCGCGCCAAGCCGGATGTCGCCGCGGGCGACCTCATCCTGTTCGGCAAGTACAGCGGCACCGAGCTGACCGTCGACGGCCAGGAGATCATCATCCTGCGCGAGTCGGACATCCTCGCCAAGCTGGGCTGAGGAAGGGTCCGGAAGTCCGGGGGTCCGGAAGTCCGGGAGTCGCGCGAGCGATGACCGGACGCGCCTCGCGCCTTCCATCCTTTCACTCCATCCACCACTCCATCATTTTATAAACCAAGACTTCCGGACTTCCGGACTCCCGGACTCCCGGACCTTCTCCCAAGGATTCCACACATGGCCAAACAGCTCCTCTTCGGCGAAGATGCCCGCCGCAAGATCCTCATCGGCATCCAGACCCTCAACGACGCGGTCAAGGTCACCATGGGCCCCACCGGCAAGGTGGTGGTCATCGAGAAGTCCTTCGGCGCGCCCAACGTCACCAAGGACGGCGTCACCGTCGCCAAGGAGATCGAGTTCAAGGATCCGTTCGAGAACATCGGCGCCCAGCTCGTGAAGGAGGTCGCCAACAAGTCCTCCACCGTCGCCGGCGACGGCACCACCACCGCCACCGTGCTCACCGAAGCCATCTTCCGTGAGGGCCTGAAGGTCACCGCCTCGGGCGCCAACCCGACGGAAGTGAAGAAGGGCATCGACAAGGCCGTGCAGGCCGCGGTCGACGCCATCGCCAAGCTCTCGACCAAGATCAAGGGCTCGGCCGAGATCGCCCAGGTCGGCACCATCAGCGCCAACAGCGACGAATCGATCGGCAAGCTCCTCGCGGAAGCGATGGACAAGGTCGGCAAGGACGGCGTCATCACCGTCGAAGAGGCCAAGAGCACCGAGACCAAGCTCGACCTGGTCGAGGGCCTGCAGTTCGACAAGGGCTACATCAGCCCGTACTTCGCCGCCGGCAGCGAGGCCCAGGAGGTCAACCTCGAGAAGCCGCTGATCCTGATCTACGAGAAGAAGATCTCGAACCTGCGCGAGTTCCTGCCGCTGCTCGAGAAGGTCGCCCAGGCGGGCCGTCCCTTCCTGGTCATCGCGGAAGAGGTCGAGGGCGAGGCCCTGGCCGCGCTGGTGGTCAACAAGCTGCGCGGCGTGCTCAACGTCGCCGCGGTCAAGGCCCCCGGCTTCGGCGATCGCCGCAAGGAGATCCTCAAGGACATCGCCATCGTCACCGGCGCCAAGTTCATCGCCGAGGACCTCGGCGAGAAGCTCGAGTCGGTCGAGATCGCGGACCTGGGCAGCGCCAAGCAGGTGACGATCGACAAGGACAACACCACGATCATCGAAGGATCGGGCAAGAAGATCGAGATCACCTCGCGCATCAACCAGATCAAGCAGCAGATCGACGGCACCACCTCGGACTACGACCGCGAGAAGCTCCAGGAGCGCCTCGCCAAGCTGTCCGGCGGCGTCGCCGTGATCAACGTCGGCGCGGCCACCGAGCCCGAGATGAAGGAGAAGAAGGCGCGCATCGAGGACGCCCTCCACGCCACGCGTGCGGCGGTCGAGGAAGGCATCGTCGCCGGCGGCGGCGTCGCGCTACTGCGCACCAAGAAGGCGATCGAGGACGTGGCCAAGGGCCTCGACCACGATCAGCGCCTGGGCGCCGAGATCATCCTGCGCGCGGTGGAGGCCCCCGCGAAGCAGATCGCCGAGAACGCCGGTCAGAACGGCGCGGTGATCATCGCCGAGATCCTCAGCAACAAGAGCAGCAGCTACGGCTATAACGCCCGCACCGGCGTCTACGAGGACCTGGTCAAGGCCGGCGTCGTCGACCCGGCCAAGGTCACGCGCGTCGCCCTGCAGAACGCGGCGTCCATCGCCGGCCTGATGCTGACGGTCGAAGCCATGATCACCGACCTCAAGGACGAAGAGGCGCCGATCGCCGGCGCCGTCTACTGAACTG
>JACDGQ010000315.1 GCA_013821615.1 Planctomycetota bacterium | reverse complement strand
CGCCGCCACAGCGCGCGCAGGCGCATGATCTCCTCGCCGACGTCGGCCACGGTGATGCGTCCGCCGTGCGCGAGCGTGGCCAGGCGCGTCACCGCCGCGCCGAGGTCGCGGAAGTTGCCCAGCCACGCCGCGTCGGCGGCGGTGGCGAAGGTGAGGAAGGCGGCGCGCGCCTCGCTGCTGATGGTGACGCGCTTGCCGCTCTCGCGCGCGAAGCGCTCGAGCTCGAAGTCGAGATTGGGCTCGAGGTCCTCGCGGCGCTCGGCCAGCGCCGGCATGCGAAAGGTCCACAGGTTGATGCGCGCCAGCAAATCGTCGCGAAAGCGCCCGCTGTGCACCGCCGGCAGCAGTTCGCGGTTGGTGCCGGCGATGAGCTGGAAGTCGGACAGCACCGGCACGTCGGCGCCCATTGGCAGGAAGGTGCGGTCCTCGATGGCGCGCAGCAGCATGGCCTGCTCGTCGAGGCCGAGCTCGCCGACCTCGTCGAGGAACAGCAGGCCGCCGTCGGCGCGCTTGAGCAGGCCCTCGCGTTCGGCCATGGCGCCGGTGAAGGCGCCCTTGCGGTGGCCGAACAGCGCCGACATCGCGCCCTCGCCCTTGAGCGTCGCGCAGTTGACCTCCACAAAGGCGCCGTCGACCTGGTTGCGCGCCTTCTTGAGCTCGAAGATGCGGCGCGCCAGGCGCGTCTTGCCCGAGCCGGTCGGCCCGGTGAGCAGGATCGGCGCGCTCGACGCGGCCGCGACGCGCTCGATGCGCTCGACCATGGTCCTGAACGCCGCGTTGCGCGTCGGGATGCCCGCGGTCAGCAGCGACACGCCCTCGCGCTGCTCGTCGCGGAAGCGCGCGGCGAGGCGGTCGTACTTCGAGAGGTCGAGGTCGATGATGGTGTGTGCGCCGGCGACGCGCTCCTCGCGCCCTTCACCACCGCGCCCCGGCGAGCTCTGCACCAGGCGCGCCGGCAGGTGGCGCGACTCGGTGAGCAGGAACAGGCAAATCTGCGCGACATGGGTACCGGTGGTGATGTGCACCAGGTAGTCCTCGCGCTCGGGCGCGAAGGCGTAGCCGCGCACGAAGCCGTAGAGTGCGCCGTAGACGTCCTCCAGGTCCCACGGATCGGTGAACTCGATGTGCCGGCTGCGCACTTCGGTCTCGGGCGAGACCTGGCGGATGTCGGCGGCGATGACCTCCGCGAGCTGGTCGTAGCGCCGCTGATGGAGCAGCTCGAAGCGGCTGATCGCGAGGTCCTCCTGCTGGCACAGCGACACCGTTGGCCGCCAGCGCTGCCAGCGCTTGGCGCCGAAACCGTCGTCGAGGGACGGGCCGAGCAGGCCGATGGCGACGAGGGGTTTGCGGGGCATGCTCTCACTCTATAAAATTCGCGTGTCTGCGCAAATTATCGAGTTTCTTGGCGCGATTGGGCAAAGGCTCCCACCGGTAATTTATACGTTGTCCTTTGCCACATAATACTTTGAGTGATTTTTCCCGCGCGCGGCTAGCCTTGGCATGTTACGCGCCATGGGAACGTCACAGCCCAAGACCTAGCACCGCGATTGAAGGCCCCAATGACGGGCGACCCTACCCCTCAGCGAAGACCGACCATGAACGACACGAACTACACCCTCATCACCGCCACCGGCGCCAAGCCGATCAAGGCGTGGACCCGCGGCGTCGCCGTCGAGGCCGAGGCCGAGCGTCAGCTGCACAACGTCGCGCGCATGCCGTTCATCCACCACCACGTGGCGGTGATGCCGGACGTGCACTTCGGCATCGGCGCGACCGTCGGCTCGGTGATCCCGACCGTCGGCGCGATCATCCCGGCCGCGGTCGGCGTGGACATCGGTTGCGGCATGTGCGCGGCGCGCACCAGCCTGCTCGCCAAGGACCTGCCGGAATCGCTGAAGGCCGTGCGCAGCGCCATCGAGAACGCCGTGCCGCACGGCCGCACCGACAACGGCGGGGCCAACGACCGCGGCGCCTGGCACGACGTGCCGGTGCGCGTGCAGAACCTGTGGAAAGAGCACTTGGCGGAGGGCTACGCGCGCATCGGCGCGAAGTACCCGCGCCTCGAGCGCGGCAACGGCCTCAACCACCTCGGCTCGCTCGGCACCGGCAACCACTTCATCGAGGTGTGCCTCGACGAGGAGCAGCGCGTGTGGTTCCTGCTGCACTCCGGCTCGCGCGGGGTCGGCAACCGCTTCGGCCAGTTCTTCATCGAGCTCGCCAAGCAGGACATGCGCAAGCACCGCGTCAACCTGCCGGACGAGGACCTCGCCTACCTCGCCGAGGGCACCGAGAAGTTCGACGACTACGTCGAGGCGGTGGAGTGGGCGCAGACCTACGCGCGCCTCAACCGCCAGGTGATGATGGAGACCGTGGTCGCGGCCGTGGCCGCGGTTCCGGGCTTCCCGCGCTTCGCGGCCAGCGTCGAAGCGGTGAACTGCCACCACAACTACGTGGCGCGCGAGCACCACTTCGGCAAGGACTGCCTGGTCACGCGCAAGGGCGCGGTGCGCGCCGGCCTCGGCGAGCTGGGCATCATCCCCGGCTCGATGGGCGCGCGCAGCTTCATCGTGCGCGGCAAGGGCAACCCCGAGTCGTTCAGCTCGTGCAGCCACGGCGCGGGCCGCTCGATGTCGCGCACCAAGGCCAAGAAGCTGTTCACCCTCGCCGACCACGCCAAGGCCACTGAAGGCGTCGAATGCCGCAAGGACAGCGACGTGATCGACGAGACACCGATGGCCTACAAGGACATCGACGCGGTGATGGCGGCGCAGAGCGACCTCGTCGAGGTCGTGCACACGCTCAAGCAGGTGGTGTGCGTGAAGGGGTGACCATGACGATCAAGAGCGGTACATCAGAAACCCTTACCAAGGGAGTCGCCGAATCCTTCCTGGCTCTTCGGGAGAGGTTCATCACGATAGCAAAGTGTGGGCCCTGCGTTTAGTGAAGGTGCTCGAGCAGGGATTGAACAAGAGGAACGGAGAAACGGAGGAGACATGAGCAATACGGAGAGGCTGAACCGGCTTACTGAGCGGATCATTGGCGTGTGTATTGAGGTGCACAGTGAGTTAGGGCCGGGACTGCTGGAGTCGGTGTATGAAGAGTGCCTTTGTCTGGCACTCGATGCTGCATCTATCAGCTACGTGAGGCAGGGGTCGGTTCCGGTGGTTTTTCGCGGGCGGGCGATCGACCAGGGGTTCAGATTCGACCTGCTCGTTGAGCGAGAGGTGATCGTCGAGATCAAGGCAGTCGAGCAGATCATGTCCATCCACAAGGCTCAGGTGCTGACCTACCTCAAGCTCACCGGCGTTCCTCTCGGTCTCTTGATCAATTTCCACGTTCCTGTTCTGAAGGAAGGCCTTCGCCGCCTCGTGAACCCTGCGTCTGGCCTCGACGTGCGCATTCCAAGGCCATTCACCATTTCCGAATGATCCTGCCCATCTCCCTCCGTTTCTCCGTTCCTCTTGTTCAATCCTCCCATTCCCTCGTAGCCCCATGATCACCATCGACGGTTCCCAAGGCGAAGGCCAGATCCTCGTGCGCGTTCCAAGGCCATTCACCAGTTCCGAATGATACCGCCTGTCTCCCTCCGTTTCTCCGTTCCTCTTGTTCAATCCTCCCTTTCCCCCGTAGTCCCATGATCACCATCGACGGTTCCCAAGGCGAGGGCGGCGGCCAGATCCTGCGCACCTCGCTGTCCCTGTCCGCGATCACCGGCACGCCGGTCCGGATCACCAACATCCGTGCGCGCCGGCCGAAGCCGGGGTTGCAGAAGCAGCACCTGACCTGCGTGCAGGCGGCGGGGCGCATCTGCAACGCCCAGGTCGAGGGGGCGGAGCTCGGCGCGCGCGAGGTGACGTTCTCACCGCAGGGCATCGTCGCCGGGGAATATCACTTCTGCATCGGCTCGGCGGGCTCGGCCTCGCTGGTCCTGCAGACGGTGCTGCCGGCGCTGCTGCGCGCGGCGGGGCCGTCGACGGTGACCATCGAGGGCGGCACGCACAACAGCATGGCGCCGCCCTTCGAATTCCTGCGTGACAGCTTCCTGCCGGCGCTGGCGCGGATCGGCGCGACGATCGAGCTGCGCCTGGAGCGTCACGGCTTCTACCCGGCGGGCGGTGGGCGCATCGTTGCGGTCATCCAGCCGCTGGTCGCGCCGTGGGCGCTGGAACTGGACGAGCGCGGCAAGTTCCTGGGGCGGCACGCGCGCGCGCTGATCGCCAATCTGCCGGCGCACGTCGCCCACCGCGAGATCGAGGCCATCAAGCACCAGCTGAAGTGGTCGTACGCGGAGTGCGACGAGGAAGAAGTCCAGGCCGATGGCCCGGGCAACGTCGTGACCATCACCCTGCGCTACGCCAACGTCACGGAGGTCATCACCGGCTTCGGTGAGCTGCGCACGCGCGCCGAGGAGGTCGCACACAAGGCCGCGAAGGAGGCCCAGCAGTATCTGGATGCCGGCGCGCCGGTCGGCGTGCACCTCGCCGACCAGCTGCTGCTGCCGCTGGCGATCGCCGCGGGCGGGCGCTTCCGCACCGCCGCGCCATCGGATCACACCACCACCAACACCGCCGTCATCGCCGCCTTCCTGGGCGAGCGCGTGATGCTGCGCGAGCTCGCCAAGGACGACTGGGAGGTGCAGGTGCGCGGGTCGTGAGCGGGCGCGACCAGGGTCGGCCGCGGCGCCGGCTGGGCGCGCAGCGGTTGCGGCGCGCC